>JABIFX010000196.1 GCA_018650445.1 Fidelibacterota bacterium | reverse complement strand
GTGGTTACAAAGGTCTCACAGGCAACTCTACCTTGAGGGTCTTTTTCTAATATGGCATCAAGAATCGCATCCGATATCTGGTCAGCTATTTTATCTGGATGACCTTCTGTTACTGATTCTGATGAAAACAAATATGACATGCTTCTACTCCATCTTTTCTATTTTTTTTACAAGCCCAATCCCGGGCTTGGGTGGTTAACAAATTAATTCAACTTTAATTCTGAGTAGTCACCAACGTTGACCACTCTCTTCTGACCTTCAACCAGCGCATGGTCTCCAACTAGCGAATAGTTCAGGATCATGTTGTTTATATGAGCACCCTTGCCCACAATAGTCTCAGTCAAAATGGCACCATTTATCTCAGCACCTTTATCTATGGTGACGTTTGGACCAATTACCGAGTCACTCACCTTAGCTTCTTCATGAATAAAAACGGGTGGGTGAATAATGGATCCCTTACTGTGCTCAGTCGACAAATGATGCTTGAGCAAAAAGCGGTGAGAATCTAGCAGAGATTCCTTAGTTCCGCAATCATACCAACCATTGATTTCAACGGCCTGGATATGCTCACCATTTTCAATCATCAACTGCAAAGCATCGGTTAATTGATATTCTCCACGGGTTTTGATATCATCAGCAATGAGTTTTTCAAGGGCAGTTTTTAAGACACGTTGATCTTGAATATAGTACATCCCGGCAAGGGCGAGATCAGATTTGGGATTATCCGGTTTCTCAACCAATCTACTAATTTTATGGTTTGCGTCTATTTCAGCAACACCAAATCGGCGCGGATCATCAACCTTGACGACAGCAATTGCATTGTTTTTATTGGCCACGAATTCTTTAAAATCTACATCAAAAACGGTGTCGCCCAGTAATATCAGAACACCCTCATCCTTATCTTCAAGCCCCTCCAGCACAGCATGACCTAAACCTTTTCGCTCTGCTTGATACGGAAAATCAAGACGTAAATGTGAGTAAAATTTATTCACATGCTCTTCGACTTGTTCACCTTTATATCCAACAATAATTGAGACTGAATCTACTCCAGCAGACTCAACAGCATCCAGCACATGACCGATCAGACGTCGGCCAGCCAGGTTGATCATCACTTTAGGAACATTCAAAGTGTGTGGCCGGAGTCGTTTTCCTATACCCGCAGCGGGGATGACAGCTCTCATTAGTTATTTTCCTCCACCAAACATATCCACATTGACATTTACATGTTCAAGATATTTTTTAGGGTCATTCTTTATTTCTTTAACAATCTCATTGATATTATAGGAGATACTATCCAATCTTTGATACAGTGAATCAGAATTTGTCAATCTCCCCAGACTTGATTTGGGATCCTTCAGCCTCACACTCAGAAGGCTCAGGTCCTCCCCAATTTTATCAAGGCTTGCGAGGGAACTGTTTAATTTGCTCTTATTGTCATCCACCACCTTGTTTAAAGTGAATGAAACGGTTTTCAGATTGGTCACAATAGTATCGATATCGCCTCTTTTCGCATTTACCATATTTTCAGCTTGTTGTAATGCGCCCTTCATGGCCAGGAGTCCGGGCTGAATATCTGATACCATGAGAGAATCGATTAGTTTTGATGTATTGTGGATGGAGTGGAGACTGGCCTGCACATCCTCCTCCATTGATTTGTTTAGTAGAAGCAGCGTTTTATTGAAGTTGCCCAACAGGGTTTGAAAATCTGCTGAAATTGCACCTGTCGTTTCAAAGATATCTTCAAGGCCTCCTGCAAAAGTACCTCTGAATACGCCACGTTCACCAAGGAGTTTACCAGATTTTCCCGGGCTAACTTCTACTTTTTTGGAACCCAACAACTCTTGATTCGAGATGATAGCATAGGCATCACTGTACAGGGTGATATCTTTATCAACGCCGATGATTATATCTACAGAGTCTGCTCTGACAATAAAGTCATCAACTACACCCTTGGGTACTCCAGATACGGTAACCGGGTCGCCCTCTTCCAGTCCACTGGCTCGAGCGACCCGCACCGTATAATAGCTCCTAGAGGAAAAGATGTCAGCCTTATTTCCCCACATAATCCCAATGACCATAACCACCAGGATTAATAGAACGACAACTCCAACAATTATTTCTTGTCTTTTTTCCTCAGGTCTCATTTTATTAATTACTTTCTGGTCTCATTTACTCATCGTCAAAGGATTCTACAAACTGTTTATCCGGGTCTACGGGACGTTTCCATTTATTTTTGTGCTTCATAAGTTGTTTTCTCATCTTTTTAACCACAAAATCCACAGATTTTGAAAGATCATCTGAGGTTTCCTTGGCCGTAAATGTTTCACCTGGTACATTCAAAATCACCTCAGCAATATAATCATTTTTCACCTTGTCAACGATCATCTTGCAATTAACAGTTCGATCATAGACGGGTTCCAGTCGGT
>JABIFX010000124.1 GCA_018650445.1 Fidelibacterota bacterium | reverse complement strand
TGGAAAATCGTACTGATGATGATGGATGGTTCCACGCAGCCAATTCATGGGAGTCTGGTCAGGATGGATCTCGGCGTTTCTTGATACCCAACCATGATCCAGGTGCAGCTGCTAGCTTTGTTCGGACTGTGGATATTGAAGCAGCCATGGCACATGCCATGACCCGGATGCAAGATTTTGCGGAAATACTTGAAAATCATGAAGATGTATCCTATTGGAAAGGTCTTACCACGCGCCGGGTAGAGGCAGCACGGAGCATGTTCGTGGATGGCTGGTTCCGGGATTTTGATGCCAGAAACAATGAGCCGATAATTCTGGAAGATTATTATGATATTATGATGTTCCTGCCAGTTTCATTAGGAATTGCCTCAGATTCGCAGATGCAAGAAATTCATCCTATGTTTCATCATTTCCGGAACAACCCTATTCACTTCATGGAATGGCCTAGTTTTCTATTCCCCTTCACTGAAGCTGCATGGAATTCCGGATTACGCTTATTCACAGCTGAAGAAGTTGCAAAAATTGGGAATCGGTCCTATCCCCGCCACGATGAGCGGGCAGTGCAACCGGTTCTCATTGGTAAATATGAGGATCTGATGCCAGAAAAGTACAGTTTCCGCATTCCAGGGGTGGCCGATGAATTCTGGCCCATACGGGAGAATAACCCCGGCGGTTGTGAAAACTATGGTTGGGGTTCAACCTTTCCCACTCTGGTGACGCGAAACATTATTGGCTACAGGGAGCACTTAGACCCATTTCTTGAGGGATTTCTGCTCTGTCCAGCCCTGCCAGAGAATCTTGTGAAATCTGGACAGACCCTGGGCATGGACAATCTGTGCTTCCAGGACAAGCGTTTTGATATCAGCTATACTCTTGGTGTTGATGATAAAGTTTTAGCCCATCTACAAGGCTCGAATGCAGAATCTTTTGTGATGCAGGAAATGGATGGCAAGATAGTGACCTCCAAAAAGCTCGAGACCGGACTTTGGGAGTTCAATTTGAAAAATGGCGAAAAATACGCAGTTACAATACAATAAATTAACAATGGAGCGCTCTATGAGTTCACCCCCCCGGATAATCAATAAAATACAGCTTGTGACTTTGCTCATCTTTTGCCTTCCCTTTTTAACCTTGGCAGAAAATGGGACACTGGAAAATGCTAAAATCAGACTCGCCTTTGATGCACACGGATTGACATCATATCAGGACAAAAGCTTGGAAAGAGGCTGGACAATTGTTGAGGATGGATTCAAGATTGAGATTGATGGTAAAGTCTACAGTCCAGGCAACCTGATCTCAGGCGGATGGGAATGGCAAGAGGGTATGGCCATCCACAACTTCCATTCCGATCAGTTTCGTTTCAGCCTGCAGTATGAGCTACAACCTGATTGGGGGTTTGTAAGTAAACAATTGTTTGTAGAATCGATTTCTGAGAACCCCTATCGGGTGACAGAAATTGGTGTTCTGAATCTGACTCTGGAGGAGGAACCGTCCTCAGAATTCATCCCCAAGACCCGGCGGCCTGAATTCTTCACAGCTGATTATGGTGCTTTCCTCCGTTTTGCCGATGACAAGGGTTTGTATGTACTGGTGCAAAACCCCTTCCTACACTATAACCGGGATGGTGGCAAATTGACCTTGCCCTATAATGCAGACATGCCCTGGGAGAATTCATATGGTCCGTACGCCACGGACCGTGCCTGCATAGGTTCTTATGCGCTTTCCGGTAACGGTGTGCCTGCAACCATGATTCCAGAGTGGAAATGGACTGCTGGTCAATTGCCTCTTGCAGAGGATGCACAAGATTGGGCCGAGATTGAGGCTTTTACGAGCTGTGTGGAGGCGTTCATCCTCCCTCATCCTCAGGAAAGTTTAAACATGCATGCAGGGTGGTGTGGAAATGATTATCAAATTGACATTGCTACCGAAGCGGGACGTACAGAATACAAACGTATCATTGATCAGGCAGCAGATTTAGGTATGGACTATATCCTTTTCGCCCCAACAAATTCAGAATTGGGTAGTCGGGAGGATACCAAGGACGATTGGAATTGGGAAAATCTTCTATGGTTAGGAATGGGTATACAAATCAGGAAGGGGGAGTGGGATCCGGAAACCGATGAACTTCCCGCTTCTGTGCAGGAAATGCTGGACTATGCCAAGGCGCGAGACATTCGTCTTGTGTCATATATGTATCCGGTGATGCCATTCGCTGGGAATGAGGAATGGATTGTTAGAGACACCCCTTATCACGGAAAGAAGCACAATGCCAGCCTGGGTGTCCGCAGTTTCCAAGATTTTCTCATTGAAAATTTAAGCACTTTCTACGAACGTTTTGGCCTCGGTGGATATGCCTATGACTATACCTTCATGTGGTACGAGGGTAGCAGTCGTTATGAGCAGTGGTGGGGTTGGAAACGCGTAAAAGATGAGCTTAAAACGAAACACCCTGATTTGCTTCTGGATGGACGACAATTGGACATGGTCTATGGACCATGGATCTGGGTGTCAGGATCATACCCTCACCCTTCTGGCACTGACGAACAGCCTGAGAGTTTCACACCTTTTCCAGACCTGCATTTTGATCGAGCCTCAGCAAATCGTCAGCGTTACACCGCTTATCGATATCGTGTGAACGATTACTGTCCTGCAGACATTATGCCTGGCTTTATCGGGCATCAAACCTCTCGTAAGGATGGTGACTCTCCTGACAACTGGTCAGAGGCTACACCTGAAGAAAAACCAGTTATGCGCTTAGATAGATTTCGGGCCAGGGACTGGGATTATCTGGGCTGGAAGTTTTCACTAATCTCAAGTATTGCTACTGGTGGATTAAACAATATTGTGAGTATGATTCCTGCCCGAGATGAGGAAGAATATAAGTATTTCGCGGAAGAGGATAAGGCATTCTTCCGTCACTGGTTGGATTGGACAGATGAAAATCGTGAATATTTATTGAATACACGATTTATTATTGGTCAACCTGCAATTGGCCGAGTAGATGGTACCAGTGCCCTGGTTGAAGATGAGGGTTATATTTTTCTATTCAACCCCAATGGCCGACAGCTTGATGCTGAGTTCTCCCTTGATGCCTCTATTGGGCTCATGAGTGGACAAAACTTTTTGCTAAAAGAAATCTATCCCAGGGAACAATTCCTGGGACAGCATGAAAATGGGATCTGGTCTTTTGGTGAGCAAGTCAGCATTCCTTTGGATGGGGCTAGTTCTCGGGTGCTAAAGCTAATACCCGTAGAACAGGGACCCGAGAAGGCAAAATTACTGAACCTCCCTGGAACGGCAACTCTGAAGTGGGGAACCCTTGTTCTTAATGATCTGAGTGTTGAGGTTGGTAGCAGAGTTGAAGCTATGGTTCTTATGCCAAAGGGGAAAAAGATCCGCCGAGTGAAGGTAGATGGCCAAAAAACGCCCTTCACCCAGGAGGGCAGTATTGTACGCATCTCAATAGAATCATCTGGCAACTATTTCCCACATATGAAACAGGTGTTACCTTTTGATCCTCAGTTTTCTGGTGGCCAACTTACTGGAAGTTTAGTCATTCCAAGACGTATCAAAGATCAGCTTGCTAGCCGAAAAAAGGCATGGCCAATTGCATGGGAAGAAGAGGACTATAAGACTCCCTATCTGGCGCCCGAACGCTTGCTTCTTTTTGTGCAGATGGCCGAACCACAGGAGGAAATGTCCCTTTCACTTTCAATTGATGGTGAGGAACATGAGTTGGTATCAGCTTGGTCTTCAGTTCGCCGACACGAGCGCTGCTTTTTGGGCTGGTATTGCGATATTTCTAATTTAGAACCGGAAAAGGAGTATAAGATATCCCTTAACCTGCCTGAATTAGAACCAGGCCAGTTTCAGGGTCTTTTTGTAGAGAATATCGAAACAGAATACACATTAGTAACACAATGAATCGGTTCAGACCGATAATGATCAAATAAAGGAGAAGAAGATGAATTTAAAAACCTTCATACTTGTCACCTTAGTGATTTTGTTAAGTATGAGTTGTGGACGTAAAGAGGAGCTACAGATGGTCATGGACATACAATCGCTGGCTTATGGAAAAACCGAGGACGGTAAACAAGTTGATAAATATGTTTTGAAGAATACTAAAGGGATGGAGGTAAGTATTATCACCTATGGTGCAATAATCCAATCTCTGCTTGTACCGGACCGAGATGGGAAAATTGAGGATGTAACTCTGGGCTATGATCGTTTGGAAGACTACATCAAAGATTCTCCATACTTTGGAGCCATTGTGGGCCGCTATGGTAACCGCATTGAAAAAGGTAAATTTAGTCTGGATGGGACTGAATATTCCCTGGCAACCAACAACGGTGAAAATCATCTCCATGGGGGAATCCAGGGTTTTGATAAAGTAGTTTGGAAGGCAGAAGCTCTCAAAAAAGAGGGAGCCCTGGGTTTAAAACTAAATCATGTGAGCCTGGATGGAGAAGAAGGATACCCAGGGAATCTCGATTTGACTGTAACCTATTGGCTGAACAATGAAAATGAGATTCTGATTGAATACCTTGCCACCACAGATAAGGCTACCCCCTGCAATATCACCCATCACAGTTACTTTAATCTAACCGGGGGTGTAAAAAATAGCATCCTGGGTCACGAGTTATGGATAAATGCTGACAAAATGACACCGGTAGATGTAGGTTTGATACCGACTGGTGTCCTGGATGATGTTGTTGATTCGCCATTCGATTTCACAACGGCTACAAAGGTCGGTGCGAGGATTGATCAGGAAAACCAACAACTGACCTATGGTGGTGGTTATGATCATAACTGGTGTTTGAATGACGTAGATGGTAGCTTGAAACTCCAGGCCTCCCTCTATGATGAAACCAGCGGTAGGTATATGGAAATTCTTACTCAAGAACCCGGCCTGCAGTTTTATTCCGGGAACTTCTTGGATGGCAGTAATGTGGGAAAGGCGGGAAAGGTGTATGCTCATCGCAACGGACTGTGTCTGGAAACCCAGCACTTTCCAGATTCGCCTAATCAGCCAACCTTTCCTAGCACAACTCTAAAACCTGGAGACCGCTACGAAACGAAAACAGTTTACAAATTTTCAACTAAATAAAGATCTCCTTTGGTTGGGTTTAGACAGTCTGACCCCTTACTGGGTCAGGCTGTTTGCCCTTACCTGAGAAATGAAAATGCTTTTTTTATCTGAGGATCTATACCAGATTAATTTATGAAATATACTCAACGCCCTGCTTTCCATGTCCTGGCAAAACCAGCTGGACCCCTCTGTAACCTTGCCTGCAGTTACTGTTTCTATCTGGAAAAGGATGGATTTTATCCCGACGAAAAGAAGTTCAGAATGTCTGACGATGTTTTGGAATCTTTTATTCGGCAGAAAATAGAGGCTCATAAGACAGGATCTGTATTTTTCACCTGGCAGGGTGGCGAACCTACACTTCTGGGATTGGATTATTACAAACAGGTGGTTTCACTGCAGCAGAAATATGCTGGTGGAAAGACAATTGAAAATGGTTTGCAAACAAATGGACTCCTGCTTACCCCAGAATGGTGTGAGTTTCTAAAAGAGGAGAACTTCCTGATTGGTATGAGTGTTGATGGTCCTGAAGCTATCCACGATCACTATCGGCTGCATCGGAATGGGAAGGGTAGTTTTAAGGAGGTCATGCAAGGTCTGGAGCTCCTGAAGAAGCATGAAGTGACATTTAACACACTTACCGTCGTGAATAACCACAATGTGAAGCATGCAGATGAGATCTACGATTTTTTAAAAGATATTAATAGTACCTACTGGCAGTTTATCCCAGTAGTGGAGCGCAAAGGTGAAGGTGATGGTTTAGCAACTCCTGATGTGCAAGCAAGTCTCACTAAATGGTCAGTTCCAGCGCTGGCATATGGGCAGTTTCTCGATCAGATCTTTCAGCGTTGGGTACGGAATGATGTTGGTAAAATATTCATACAGCAGTTCGAAAGTGCCTTGGCAAACCATATGGAAATGCCTGGGGGGGTTTGTGTGTGGAGTCCTGAATGTGGTGCAGCTCTTGCCATAGAACATAATGGAGATCTCTATCCCTGCGATCACTACGTTTTCCCCAAATATAAATTGGGCAATATTATAGAAACCCCGCTTGTAGATCTGGTCCATTCTCCCGAGCAGGTGAAATTTGGGCGGGATAAGCGAGATAGTTTACCCAAGATCTGCTTGGATTGTGAGGTCCTGGACCTATGTCACGGCGAGTGCCCGAAACACAGGTTCATGAAAGGACCAAATGAAGAGGAAGGGCATAACTATTTATGCGAGGGATATAAATATTTCTTTACTTCAATTAGACCAGAATTAGGCGTTATTGAAGAACTACTTTCAATTGGACAAGCTGCTGAAGGCATCCAGCCCTGGATGGTTCAGAAGGATGCCGGTTTCCCAGATCTAGATGTATCACCTGGTGACCTCTGTCCTTGTGGAAGTGCGAAATTATTCAAAACCTGCTGCATGATTTAACAAAATAAATCCAGTTGACTATACGATAGGAACCTATCATTAAGATGAAGATCAGAAGAAATATCCGATTCAAAGGTGCAGTTGGCAGGTATACAACAGTGGTTTTATTTTGTGTAGGGATCTCATGTTTGGGGTCGCCTCAATTAGGTGAGTATGCAATAGCAGATGGAACCCTTCTTACCAAATGGACTGATGAAGTAACACCAGAAAATGTCCATCAAGAATATCCTCGTCCGCAAATGGTTCGTGAAAAGTGGCAGAACCTGAATGGGCTTTGGGATTATTCTGTGGTGCCTCGAGACGAGAGCAAACCAACAGCATGGCAGGGTAAAATATTGATTCCATTCCCCATCGAATCTGCTCTTTCAGGTGTGGGGATGTCTGTAAGTGCTGAGGAAAATCTGTGGTACCATCGTGAATTTAGTATGAGTGAGAATTGGCGTGGTAAACGCTGGTTATTACACTTCGGCGCAATCGATTTTGAATCTACTGTCTGGGTGAATGGCATTGAAGTTGGTAGCCATCGGGGTGGTTACGATGCTTTTTCAATAGATGTCAGTGATGCATTAATTATGGGTAAGGCTCAGTCAATTGTTATAAAGGTTTGGGACCCAACGGACAATGGGCCCCAACCACGTGGGAAACAGGTTAATAACCCAGGTGGTATATGGTACACTGCCGTAACAGGCATCTGGCAAACAGTTTGGCTCGAACCTGTTCCGGAGACTTTTATCCAAAACCTAACCATAACACCAGACCTGGATAATTCATCAGTAGATATTTCTGCTCATGTAATTTCTGAACATATGGATTATTCATTAGAAGTGAAGGCTAAAGGCAATTGGTGGACGGTGGCCAAAGGTTTTGGAAAGGATGTAAAACTTAAGATTAATAATCCCAAACTATGGACGCCAGAGACACCCCACTTGTATGATCTCGATATCAGACTAAAGGATGCCCATGGTGAATACGTCGATCGTGTCCAAAGCTATTTTGGAATGCGTAAAATTCATCTCGCCAAAGATGATCGTGGTTTCAATATGTTTATGCTAAATAATGAGCCTGTTTTTCAGGTTGGACCGCTTGATCAAGGCTGGTGGCCAGATGGACTTTATACGGCTCCCACTGATGAAGCACTACGATATGACATAGAAGTGACCAAAAAGTTGGGCTTCAATATGGCCCGCAAGCATGTAAAAGTAGAGCCTGACCGCTGGTATTATTGGTGCGATAAACTTGGATTACTCATCTGGCAGGATATGCCTAGTGGGGATGCATATATTGGTGGTGATGATCCTGATGTTGAGCGCTCGAAGGAGTCAGGACAGCAGTTCAAGCTTGAACTAAGAAACATGATCCAGTCACTCTATAATCACCCTTCAATAGTTTTATGGGTACCCTACAACGAGGGTTGGGGGCAGTGGGCAACCCGTGAGATAGTGGAGTATATTGAGCAACTTGACCCAACTCGTCTCATCATCAATGCATCCGGTTGGGCTGATCGTGGGGTGGGGGATGCCCATGACATACATGCTTATCCAGGTCCAGCGATGCCAGATCTTGAGGAGGAGCGTGCAGCCGTCTTAGGTGAGTTTGGTGGATTGGGCTTAGCGATTAAGGGGCACCTCTGGCAGGATGGCAGGAACTGGGGCTATCGTAACCTGGATGCCGTTAATGAACTTACAGCAGATTATGAAAAATTATTTATGAAACTGGAGAAGTACAAAACCCAGGGCTTGGCGGCGGCTGTATATACTCAAACGACCGATGTAGAGTCTGAGATAAATGGCTTAATGACTTACGACCGTGCAGTGATCAAAATGAACCCGAACGATGTAGCTCGAATGAATCAGGGCTATCTATCACCAGTAATTTTGACGAGTACAAAGCTCTTTTTGAATGGGCAGAATGCTACGGTTAGTATTGAGACCTCGCGGGATTCAGAGATCAGATACACATTGGATGGGTCTGAACCTGACCTTAATTCAAGTCGATATTCAGGACCTCTATCTATCGACCACTCAGCAACAATAAAAGCGCGGAATTTTTGGGTTGATGGAAGCTTCAGTGGAGCAAGTGAGCAGCGTGTAGAGCGAGTTGATCTTGAGCCGGCAGTCGACGTGACTGACCCAAAACCTGATCTTCAATTCAATTACTATGAGTGGGAGGTGATTGAGGGTAAGATCCCAACACTGGCAGAAATTGAAGCGTCTATACCCCATAGTACTGGAACCACTGGAGTATGTAATCTGGCGACGAGATTGAGGGATGATTTTATTGCCTATAGCTTCACAGGATATATTCATATCCAAGAAGCTGAGGTTTATACCTTTTATTCAGAATCTGATGACGGTTCACTCTTATATATTGACGATCATCTGGTTGTTGATCACAACGGGTTTCATGCCATGACTGAAAAGAGTGGCCAGATAGCTCTTTCAAAAGGGTACCACAAATTTAAGCTCCTATATTTTCAGGGTGAAGGTGGGAAGGGTTTGAATTTGAGATATGAAGGGGCTGATATTGAGAAGCAAATTATTCCACCCACCGTGTTTGCCCATTAGATCATTGATCCAATCAATTCCATCGATCAGTATACCTTTCAAACTTGGATACAGGATAAAGTACAAAATTGCGGAGAGGGCAAGAATAAGACAAATTATAATAGATGAATCAGGATACTTCCGAATTAGTCCCACAATCTAGGCAGAGCCTCGGCAGGCCCCATTCGGGCAGGCCACACATTTTCAACACATACTCTAAATATATAATAATCAGTTAGATAAAAATTGACGCATGCTTTCTTACAAGCAGGGGGTCGGGGGTTCGAATCCCTCAGCGCCCACCCCCCCAAGCCCTTGGCCACTTCGGTGGCTGGGGGCTATTCTATTTTATAGAGCCATTCTCAAATATTCATGCAAGTTCTTGAAGTATGAGAAATACTGTCAAACTATGTCATTGAGATAGTCCGGCAGGCTAAAATGGGCAGGCTTTTTTATTAGAAGCTAAGTAGGTAAAATTTAGTATAGCCGAGCTTTGAATTGCTTTAGAAGGTGATCAACCGCTTTTGCCGCTGCAGTGGATTCTTGATTTGGACCAGTGTAGCTACCATCTGCTGAGCCAGCCCAAATCACTAAACCAGTTTCACAGTCAATTAGTTTGAGAGTTACCCCTGCATTGGCCACATCCATCATTGCTGGTGCAGCGCCCTGAACTAATTGGATGTTAACCCTTGAGGTACTCCATTTATTAATGGAGCCGGTTAAAATTGCTTGAACACCAATTAGGTTTCCAGCTTTTACGGCCGTCTGCTCGTCCATTAAGCCGCTCAGCCCAAACTGCTGCTCTTGAAGCAATAATTGTGTTTGTGATCGGTCAATTATTTGAAGTGGAGATGAGAGCATTTTCATCGAGAGAATATCTGCAACTTGGATTCCCGACCCAGGTGCAGAATAGTAGTCTGTTAAAGGGAAAATCGCAATTCTCTTATATTTCTTGAAATCTGTCCCTGGTCTCACAAATTCTTCACTTGTCGCACATGAGAGTAGAAACACTGCAACCATAACGCACAAAGTAATATTCTTCATTTGTTTCTCCTTTAGAATCTGCGTTCCCATCATTCAATCTTGTATCCATTCTTCAAGTATCTCCGATACACCAACAACATCCAAAACAAGATCATAAAACCAACGCAAACGCTTTGGGAAACCATAATGAGCGTAAAGGCTCTTTGTATGCTGGCCCATCTTGACTGTATAGGTGGTTGCCTCACCATCCAGGATTGTACCAAACCCCTGGTCTATAGTCCCCTCCGGTGTAACAGTGAGTTCAGATTCCTCACTGTAGTTATCTTCCATTTGAAAGAATCCGATTTCAAGCGTAGCTGCAATGAGGTCTTTTACCTGCTCTGGCTGTATGGTCAATGATATAGGTTCAATCAAAGTATAGCTTCTTGGCTTGAGTTCGACTTCACCGGTTCCCTGGATAGATAGTTTGAAATTTCCCTCTGGCTCCATGAATACATTTGTCTCGATAGTGATTTCGATCTCGGAGAGAGGGATGGGGAACATTGGTTTATGATCAGTCATGGCTCTCTACTGCATTTGACACAATCCATCCGCCAACAGAACCTGGGTGGTTATAGCATCATTCAAATCGTCCTTTAGTGATTCACATAATTTGAATGTTTCTTCAACTATTGTGACAATGCGGTTTTGCTCTTCAATAGGGGGAAGACCAATGACAAACATATAAAGCAATTCTTTCCGAACTCCAGATTGCCCTGCAGTTCTTTCAGACTCACCGATTACTAAAGACTGAATGCGAGGTTCGCTGAGTAGATAGTACAGATAATCCCTGCTAACAAAATCCCCCACTGGGTCTGCCTTCATCAATGCCACATTATATGTTCCCTTTTTACCCCTCAGGATTTGAAAAACTGGAGGGCCGTACCTGCCGATCATTATATCATCTTCTGAAAAGGGTCTGTTTGCATACTCATCGGGTATGTATGTTGGGAATGCGTCACTCTTAAAATCTCGTATTTGAATGAGTCGAGTGTATCCAGGTTTTTTTTCAAAGGCAAACACTCCCTTTGGCGGTTGACTACCTCCAGAAATAGTAATGATTTTGCCTAACCTGATATAGGTCCAATTAGTTGGGAGGGGATAGGGCTGATCTTTAAGCTCAATGACCTTATCCAAATTAACTGTGACACCTCTTCCCAATTTCATTGAACTCCGATTAGCTACTTCTGTAGAATTGAGAGAAGCTATTACCAATGAGTCTTTGCCATTTCTTCTTGTCAGCTTCCCCTCAATACCAAGTTGGAGGATGGTCTGTTTGAGTTCGTCTATACTTTCTGGTGTGGTGAAAAGAATATCAAAGTTTTCCTCAATGCGCTGCCAGGAATCGGCGAAATCTTTATGATCTGTGGAACTGGTGAGAGTGTCCAGCAGGGTCTTGACCAGCAGCTGGTGGGTCTCAGAATTGTTGACCTGCTCCTGCTCCAAGTGATCACACAGTGCCATGAGTTCATCTACTTTGACAACGATGCGGAGTTGTTCTTGAAGTGGTGGCAACGGAATAGGACATGAAAGAATTTGGATTTTTTTTAAATTTGTTTGTTTCTGCCCATCATCATAGCGAAGAAAATACCTATTTCTATCCAGGACTATGTAAAGATACTCCGGTGATAAATTCGAAGTTGGTGAAATACAACCAATACGCTGATTAAGAGTGTATCTATTATCTTGTTCTACTATATAACATCTTACTAAGGCACGACCATTTGGTACATCGCTCATTACGATTGCCATATCACCTATAGAGAGTGGTGACAATCTCTCGGCAACATGTTTCACAATACGCCCACCAGTGGATACAAATCGAGAATTAATTAGTATGAATCGAGCATCTTGAGCAACGAACTGTTCGTGAGCCTTACCATTTGAGAAAGATGCTATATCTTGTAGCTCACACCATACCCACTGTGCTGGTAAAGAGAAATGATCATTTGTAGGGTCAAATGTCGATTTATCCCTTGTAAGTTTAGGGATGTGGTCAACTCTATTCATTTTGCATAGTTCTGCATCAATCTTCTCCAACAATACGCTTGCTGGTTCATCATCAGGGTGTTGCGGTACCAGCTTGCCCCGTACTGCCAGATCAAGAATCAATTCTCTTAGCTTCTTAATCCCATGACCATTAGCCTTCTTACCACGACCTCTGCCACCAGAGGCTTTTTGAATCTTGGCAGTGGTCCAGGTCTCCATGTGATCGGTTATCAGACTATGCATAGGGTTTCTTAATTTCCGTTCTTGAGAGCTTCTGATAGAATAGATTTTAATTGATTTCGTAACCCACTGATCTCATTCTGCTGATCAGCATACTTAGCCAATAATTCTTCTGGGTCATGATTGGCTGCCTCTTCTACATGGGGATTCTTAATATCCAGGTTGTAGTTGCGCTCCTTGATCTCATCAATGGAAACCTTCCAGGCTTGATCTGTATCAACACGGGACTTGAAGCCATCAGATTCAACACCCCACCAGTCCATCTCAGTTTGGAACTCTTCAAAGCGCATGGGCTTTGTCTTATTGTAACTCTTCACCCCTTCAGGATAGGGATGCTCGTAGTACCAGACCTCTTTAGTAGGCCTCCCCTTGGTAAAGAAGAGCAGATTGGTTTTGATGCCTGTGTAGGGGTTAAAAACACCGTTAGGTAATCTTACGATAGTATGCAGGTTGCATTCTTCCAACAATTTTTCTTTTAGCCTGGTTTTCATCCCTTCACCAAAGAAGAAGCCATCAGGTAGTACGATGGCTGCTCGTCCCTCAGTCTTTAAAAGTTTAACAATTAGAACCAGGAAGAGGTCTGCAGTTTCCCTGGTGCGGAAGGTTGCAGGAAAATTGTTCTCGATACCATCTTCTTCTGTCCCACCAAAGGGAGGATTGGTGATAATACACTCAACTCTATCCACATTGCCATAATCTTTATAAGGTCGTTCAAGCGTATTACCACGTCGAATATTGGTTGGCGTATCAATCCCGTGTAAGATCATATTTGTCACACAGAGCAAATGGG
>JABIFX010000192.1 GCA_018650445.1 Fidelibacterota bacterium | reverse complement strand
TGACCCTCTGGGCCAGAGAGATCTCATCTTTTGGATCCAGCGGTTCATATTGACCAATTTCCTCAAGATACTTACTGAGGCTGCGATTTGTGTCTCCACCGATCCTTTTAACTTTTTTAGCCATAGGCTCCTTCCGTTACTGCTTTGACCGCAATTGATACAAAGCCAGCGAAATTAATTTTATACCCTACACCTGTCAAGGGATAAGGAAGCTTTAATTAGATTAAAAAAGGGAGCTAAAGTGACAAAAAATTATGATTTATGTTCAAAATCTCTGTACTGTGGAAATGGCCGGGGAATGTTATTTTATCAGCCTTCTTAGAATACCATGGTCTAACCCATGAGGAGTAATAACAAAATCCGGTGGGGCGCAGACAATCAATCTGAAAGGATTACATGAAGGCAGAGACTCAAGCACAGAATCACTTTTATGATGGCTGGATTTATCGCAAGCTGCTAGATCCAGCTCTGACAGGTATAAGAATTAGAGTATCTCGACTGATACCTGAGAACAGTACGGTTGTGGATATCGGATGTGGCACTGGCGATCAATTATTTTATATCTCCAGGCAAATTCAAGCTGGCGTCGGAATTGAACTCTCCTCAACCATGATAAATACATGTCAGGAACAGGCTCAAATCCGGAAAATCACAAACTGTGATTTTCTGCTGGCTGATGCCAGAGATATAGCTTCTCTTGGAGATCAGACATTTGACTTTGCTTTAACCAGTATGGTCATTCATGAAATGCCGGAAGAAATTCGCATATCTGTATTAAGGGAGATGATTCGACTGGGGAAACAGCTTATTTTGGTCGATTGGATTTACCCGCAGCCTGGCCTGTGGAAAAAGTTCAGCACACACTTTGTTGAGCGCATGGCAGGCCAAGAACACTACGCAGGCTTTCGATCTTTTATGAAACAGGGAGGGATGCCAGCACTCATAAAGACACTTGGGCTGGAAACGATTGAAACCCAAATTACAGGCAAAGGAACGATACAGCTCTGGTTGTGTAAATCAAAATAATTAAGGGGGGGGTTGGATAACTATGAAACAGAAGCTTGAGTTGTGGAGAGATACGAACGGTACTCCCATGTTATGGCAGAGTCACCGGAAGATATGTATTGGGGACAGGGTCAGATCTACCACAGTGCAGGTCGGGTAACCACCTTTATGCCGTCTTTCCGGATGACTATGGACATGGCCACTACAGAGATGCATTCCAACCTGGCTGGAGGACCCAGGGATCGCCGCTTCCCAAAGTGGTACAGCTCTGGATTACAAGACTGGTTCGAGGGTAAATATAAACAGACTCGTCCAGAGGAGGACCAGCCCAAATTAAATTTCTAGAACAACTTTTGTTAATTGTACAGGGCAAAGCTCAAGCTCTTCTTCCGGTTCACTTTGGCAGCCAGCCTAGTTTGAATAATTCATATAGATGAGTTAATATGAACTATCTCGCACACCTGTTGATCTCACCAGAGGATGGCTTGTCTCGGCTGGGAAATATTATGGCCGACTTTATGCGGGATGTTGACCAGGAGTCATTACCCCCAAAAGTCTGGGAAGGCATCCAGCTTCATCGTTCAGTTGATGGCTACACAGACTCTCACGAAGTGGTTAAGGATCTGCGTAAGCATTTCAGCCCCGAAAAACGGCGGTTCTCAGGTATTGTTCTGGATGTTGTTTTTGACCACTTTCTCATCAAACATTGGGAAAAATATTCAACAGATGAATTTCATGCTTTTGTGGATCAGTCTTATGAAGATCTCTGGCAGCATCGGGAGCTCATGCCGCCCCGCATGGAGATGGTGGTGGGCTGGATGATCAAACGAGATTGGATTAGATCCTATGCTGAACTGGACCACGTGGGACGAGCATTAGATGGGCTGGCTGGCCGTCTGAAGCTGAAACACGATTTTCATGGTTCCATTAAGGAAGTATACCATCACTATGAAGCTATAGAATCCGGCTTTTTGAAGTTTTTCCCAGAGTTGCTTCAACATATTAATCAGATAGAACCCCCGATATCAGACTAGACATATTTCACAAGATGAAAAGTTATTAATTAATTCATCAATTAAATCAATGATATAGGGGCTGTTTTATTCTATAATCTCTCGGCTAAAAAATTTATTGAAAGGGAATAAAATGCGTTTCAAATTATTTGTATTAACGATGATGGCAGTGCTGGTAATTGTAGCCTGTGATTCAAAGCAAAGAGTCAAGGCTCCCGCCCACGATCCACAAGCTGCTACTTCCCAGCAATCTTTGGGTAATGCACACACTATTTTGGTAAAAGAAGTTATTCAAGCTAAGAGCTATACTTACCTGTTTGTTACTGAAGGTGACAAGGAATATTGGATAGCCACAGCCAAACAGCCCCTGGATGTGGGTATGACACTGCATTATGATCAGGGTCTGGAAATGCAGGATTTTACCAGCAAGGAAATTGATAGAACCTTTGATAGCATTTTCTTTGTGGGTCAGATGCGTGGTACCTCCAGTGCAGCTGCCAGTGCCATGGGTGGTAAAAAATCCATGGAAGAAGCCAAAGAGATATCCATTGAAAAAGTTGCTGGCAGTATCAGTATAGCAGAGCTTTTTTCCAAGAAAGGTGACTATGAAGGCAAGATTGTCACTGTTCGGGGTCAGGTTACCAAATTCAATGCTGGCATCATGGGGCGTAACTGGGTCCACCTCCAGGATGGTACAAAATCTGGGGATGCCTTCGATATTACCATTACCACTCAAGCTGTTGTCAGTAAAGATGATATTGTCGTCTTTAGTGGCAAAGTTGCACTGGATAAGGATTTTGGGGCAGGGTACCTGTATGAACTCATTATTGAAGAGGCAAATCTCTCTTCAGAGAGCTAAACACTCCAAAGCTTAATAAAAAAAGGGCGAGGGTATCCTCGCCCTTTTTTTATATCTATTCATCCCCAGGCTCAAATAACCTGTGTATCGTTTCACGCTCTCGTCTTCATCCGCCCTGTTGGTTCCGTTTCTATATTGCCCATTCCTAATTAGATTCACCCCATGGCAAAGCTTGCAGCTGAAAAGAAACGAATCTTCATTATCCATGGTCCTAACTTGAATCTCCTGGGAACTCGGGATTCGGAGCAATATGGAACCCTCACTCTGGACAAGGTCAACACGGCAATTCGCAAAAAAGCTCGTGAGCTTGATGTTGAGACCCGTATCATTCAGACCAATCATGAAGGTCGCATTATTGACCTCCTGCATCGCAGGCGAAAATGGGCTGATGGCATAATTATTAATCCAGGTGCCTTCACACATTACTCCTATGCCATACGTGATGCCATTGAGGGCATTCAAATCCCTGTGGTAGAGGCTCACCTCTCAAATATTTATGAGCGGGAAGACTTTCGCAAAGTCTCAGTAACCAAAGATGTTTGTTCAGCTCAGTTTTATGGGAAAAAAGTGGAATCCTACCTTGAGGCTTTAAGCTTTCTTTCACAACACCTAACGTCCAACATCTAACGCCTAACTCAGGACAAATCATGCTCTCCACGCTAGATTTCAGTATCATCATTCTTTTTCTAGTCGGTATTTCAGCTTATGGTATTTATAACAGCCGCTTCAACAAGACGACGGAAGACTACTTTTTAGCTGGCCGGGATATGCCCTGGTGGGCAGCCATGCTCTCTATTGTGGCTACGGAAACATCAGTATTAACCTTTATCAGCATCCCTGGTCTTGCATATCGAGACAATTGGTTCTTTTTACAGTTAGCGCTGGGTTACATCCTGGGTCGTATTCTGGTGAGCATCTTTTTACTACCAGCCTATTTCAAGGGTGGTATTTCCTCCATCTATGAAGTACTGGGAGATCGATTTGGAATAAAAATTCAGAAAACAGCCTCGGGCGTCTTTCTGGTTACCCGCATCCTGGCTGATGGAATCCGATTCTTAGCTACGGCGGTGATTGTCCAGGTTGTCACCGGCTGGTCCCTACCTGTGGCAGTATTGATTATTGGCGTCGTGACAATTGTGTACACCCTCATGGGTGGCATACGCACTGTCGTCTGGGTGGACAGTTTTCAATTTGTACTTTATATCGGCGGTGGTCTCATCGCTATTATTTATATCCTCATGCACAGTGATGCCAGTTTTGGAAGCATGATGACGCAATTGGATGATCAGGGCAAGCTGGATGTTGTCCGCTGGGGTAGGAACTTGTTCTCAAATCCCTGGTTGTTCATCTCTGCAGTGTTTGGTGGTACGTTGCTGTCCTTTGCATCACATGGCGCTGACTACATGATGGTTCAAAGAGTATTGTCTGTCCGTAACCTGGCCGGCGCTAGAAAAGCCATGATAGGAAGTGGTATCTTTGTCTTCATCCAGTTTGCCGTATTCTTGTTGGCGGGCTCTCTTATATACATTTATCTCGGCGGAATTGAGTTGGAGAAGGATAGAGAATTTTCAACTTTTATTGTAAATGAACTTCCTGTTGGCCTGAAGGGCTTGTTACTCGCAGGAGTGCTTTCCGCAGCCATGTCTACCCTGAGTTCTTCAATTAACTCTCTTGCATCATCAACGACAACAGACTGGATGGGCAAAAAGGCATCCATAAAGACTTCCCGCTTAATCAGCTTTGGATGGGCGATTGTCCTGATCGGGATTGCTCTGGTTTTTGATGAGTCTGACAAGGCCATTGTAGTCATGGGGCTGGAAATTGCATCATTCACATATGGTGGGTTGCTGGGTCTCTTCCTGCTCACAAAAATTGACAAGGACTTTTCTCAGATAAGTCTGATTTCTGGACTTGTGGCATCCATGGCAATCGTCTTTCTGATGAAGAGTCAAGGATTAGCCTGGACCTGGTTTATCGGTTTCTCTGTTCTGACCAACCTGTTTGTAGTCTACCTGGTTGATGCCCTGGTAAAATTACGCTCTAAATCAGATTAGTTTCCTGAAACAATAGCGACAATCACGATAATAATCGTGATCAACCAAATGTTGATATAGTGCTGCAGGTGTAGACCTAGAAGCAGTAAAATGTCACGTTCCAATGCAGGCAAATCCTTAGCCGGGCTTTCTATGGTCCCAGATCGATGAAACGGGCTGTCTACCGTGAAGATGAATTGATCATCTCGTGCATCTTTCTTGATCCAGCTCCAGACGCCCCTTAGCAAATTGACAGAACGAAAGTAGTAGGTGCTTCCATTGCTGAGCTCAAGCTTGCTCTTCTGAAAGTCCTTCCAGTAAAAATCCAACTTCCCTACCTGATCCTGAGATGAACCCTCAATAACCTTTAGGCTCATATTAGCCTTTCCGTTGGAGCTAAAACGCAGCATGCGGTCACCCATTTCGCCGATGCCATCTGGACTCCAGAGACCCTTACGTGTGATTTTCGCCTTCAGTTTAGGGCTGAATTGAAAGTGGTAGCCACGTGCAATTGAGCGATCTTTTATCCAGGTATAGATCTTATTCTCGGCCATGTATTGTCTCCTTTATCCTTTGGTCATCCAACGCATAATGTTTGAAAATTTTAGTGGAACACCCTGCATGAGAATGGCAGTGCGAAAGATGCGCGCTCCGCCCCAAACAACAAACAGTGTAAAAATTATTACTCCGGCAAGACCAGCCCAGGGTTGCCAGGCGGGAATGGTAACAGGCGATGCCATTCTCAGGGTCATCACCATGGGGGTAAACGGCGGAATCAATGACATGACAGTCGCAAAAGTTGAGAGAGGCTCCTTCAAAACAGGCATCATAATGAACATGGGGATCATCATAGGAAACATGGCCGGGAAGGATAATGATTGTGCATCTTTGGCATCATTTGCCACGGATCCCAGGCTGGTCATGAGTGCTCCCAGCATAAACAGTAGAACAACCAGGTTCACCACAAACCAGGGTAGGATGTCATAAGGAATGTAGGCTTCAAAACCACGCCATTGCATAAAGGCTGTACCACCACCCAGATAAACCAGAGTACTTGTGAGCGCGACAGCGAGACCGCCAAGAATTTTGCCCAGCATAAACTGGAAGGGGGTGATTGAACCCAGGATTACTTCAACAATCCGTTGGGTCTTTTCTTCCATGACTGCACTGAGCTGAGGCGTGGCACCCATCATGGACATCATAAACATAAGCATCATCATAACCAGGGGGACGGCGATGGCACGGATTTCATTGCTGGCGCCAGCGTCGATAACATTGCCATCTTCATCAATTTTTAGCAATCCTTTGGCATTGACCCAAGACCAATGAAAGAGATCTGGAATTTCAGATTCATCAATACCGGCCTGTTCTAGTCGCAAGCGACGGAGATGATTGTTTATGGGGTCACGCAACCAACCGCGAATGTCATCCAGGGCGGCACTTTCAGCATGATAGTTCACGAAGGCATTATTGGGGTCTTCAGCTGGATGTACGATGGATGATCCAATGTGCAGAAAGGCATGAATTTCACCCTCTCGAATGCGATCAGATAAAGCCCCGAGCTGCATGAGGATGTTAGCAGTATCCACGTTCACAAACTCAATACTATAAACAGGTTTTACCTGGATGCTATCATCCTCATCAAAGATATGTTGAGTATTGCGAATTGACGCAGCCTCTTTAAGCATCTCGCTAAATTGACCAGCCTCATCAACCACAACGATGTGACGTTCGCGGATATCGACGTGGTCTTTTAAAAGTGCCATAGCAATAATGCTTCCGCTCATAAAAACAGGCAGCATGATGAGACCGATAATAAAGCCCTTAGTACGGACAGCTGCATAGTACTCTCTGAGAGCAAGACGTAAGACCTTATACATGATGAAGCTCCTCGGCGCCGGCTATCCGAACAAAAATATCATGCAGGGAGGGTTTCATCAGTTCAAAGCTTAGCACGGTATTGTCTTCCATTAACTTTTTCAGAATATCCTGAGGATTGGATCCAGGTGATATTCTCAACTCCTGTGATTGACCAAAGTCATGTACTTTATCGACACCAGCTATGCGGTCAAGCCCGGAAGGCTTACTATCACAGCGAATTCGCAGGGTGTCGCTCCCATATTTATCCTGGATTTCATGTAAGGTGCCATCGAGTACCTTTTTGCCTTTATGTATCATGAAAACATAATCACAAACTTTCTCGGCAGTGGCCATATCATGGGTGCTGAAAATCACAGTGGATCCATTCTTTTGAAGTTCCAGCATGGCTTGGAGCAGCACGTCAGTATTTACTGGATCGAGCCCACTAAAGGGCTCATCAAGAATGACGAGTTTAGGATGTGAAACAACGGTAGCGATAAATTGAACTTTCTGACTCATACCCTTGCTTAAGGTCTCAACCTTTTTGTTACCCCACTGTGTCAGATCAAGCTTTTTTAGCCAAAAGTCAACATCAGCCAATACGCCATGTCCCGTTTTGAGTTGTCCATAGAACTGAAGCAGCTCACGGATTTTCATCTTTTTATACAGACCGCGTTCCTCTGGAAGATAACCAACCAGGTCATTGTCTATTGAGGCCCGGGGAGAACCAAGTATTTGAATATCTCCAGAATCTGGATGTAGAATATTCATGATCATGCGGATGGTAGTCGTCTTGCCTGATCCATTAGGACCGATGAATCCATAAATACTGCCGTCTGGGACTTCAAGTGAAAGCATATCCACAGCAGTAAATTCATTAAAGGTTTTAGTAATATTATTAAGCGTTAGTGCGTTCATGCATGGAATCCTTTTAAAAAAATACTCTAGTAGGTCGAAAGAATATAAGCGACATGTTAATGATGAGGGAAATTATCGTCGAGTAGAAAATACTGACGCTAACCGGTATACGAATTCGATAGAGGTTCTGACTCAGGAAGCAATGATGGATACTGCCAAAGGTTATGACATAGCATTTAGACGTAGTTTTAATTGATGTAATTAAAACTATGGATGGTAGGAATTAAAACTCTATATGTCTTTCACAGTAATACAGGCGATTGCTAACCGAGGTATCCTGGGTGTTGCCTTGAAACGGTAGAATGGAGACAAATTCAGTAACCACAGCATGATTATGCAGATTATTATCAAAAAACGGATAAAAACTTGTCCACCCCTTGGATACACATCTTATAGTCCAGTGTTTCGAAATGAAGTGGTGCACAAGCCGGCAAAAGGGCTAAAATGTATCGTTTTGATGCAGCAGTTTGCGGAAAACTCAAAAACCCTTCAAGGGCTGGTAAAATAGTGAGATAAAGAAGGTATTCTGACTGCGTAGTCAAAAAGGGGCTGTTTTTAAGCTAAACGACCAATTCTGATGTCAGCGTAGCCGGTGATTCTAGGTTTATCTTTTAGTCTCAAAGTCCGATATATAAACAATGATGAAGTATGATGCCTATGGTTCTCTCGGCTGAGTCTTGAAAATACGCTTGTATCTCCATGACAAAAATAATGTTGATAACATTTTCATACTGAACGATGCTGGCCTAAAATGTTGGTCAGTGGCTTAATTCCAAGAATCAGTCATGGTTTTGAAGAGGATGGAGTGTCCGCATTTCGTAATTACAACAAGGTGCATGAAACGGCAGGTAAAAGGTCGTCACGGCAAAAACCAAAAGATTTTCAACTCTTCGGGCTCGTTTTCAAGAATATTTGAGAAAATGCAAATTGTTCTTCCACCAGGCTAGTCCTTCAAATATCTTCAAAGTTTGAATTGAGGATTTTATGCGTAGTGAAAAATTAATAGTACATGGTGCTCGCGAGCACAACCTGAAAAATGTAAATCTAGAACTCCCAAGAGATAAATTTATAGTAATAACCGGTCTATCTGGATCAGGTAAAACTTCTTTAGCATTTGACACCATATATGCCGAAGGACAACGACGTTATGTTGAATCACTCTCAGCATACGCCAGACAGTTTCTCGGTCTCATGGAGAAACCGGATGTTGATTATATAGACGGGTTATCTCCAGCTATATCCATTGAGCAAAAATCAGCCGGTCGAAATCCCAGATCAACGGTTGGTACCGTGACGGAGATCCATGATTATCTCCGACTGCTGTTTGCACGAATAGCAAAACCAGAATGTTATAACTGCGGTCGGCCTATAACGAGGCAAACAGTTCAACAAGTTGTAGACTCTATCTTAAATCTTAAACAAGATGCGCATATTCAAATTCTATCACCTATCGTACAGAGTCGTAAAGGTGAGTTTAAAGAAATATTTAAAGAGATTAAAAAAGAAGGTTTTGTCCGAGTACGTGTAGATGGAAAGATTCAAGAAGTTGGACGATCAATAACACTTGATAAAAATAAAAAACATAAGATCGAAATCGTCATAGATCGGCTAGTAATCAATGATGAGTTTAAAGACCGATTAACAGATTCGGTCGAGCTGGCATTAAAACATGGTACCGGTATGATTATCATTGATGTAGTTGGGGAAGAAGAACATGTTTTCTCTGAACACTATGCTTGTCCATACTGTGAGATAAGTTATCCAGATCTTGAACCACGTTTGTTTTCTTTTAACGGACCTTATGGTGCGTGTCCCAGCTGTGATGGTCTTGGTATGCAGACCAGTATGGATATAAATCTCATTGTACCAGATAAAAGGAAGACCTTATTGCAGGGAGCTATTGCTCCACTCGGTGAGCAACCACGTGGTAACTGGTATGCTGCTATACTTAAAAGCCTGGCATCCCATTATGGTTTTAAGTTCACCCAACCATGGAGCACCATTAGCGACGAGGCTAAGGAAGCGATTATTCGTGGTACTGGCGATAAGAAGATAAAGATGGCCTATGAATCTGATCGCTGGAAGGGTGAGTACGAGGGTGGGTTTGAGGGGGTCATCCCAAATCTTGAACGTAGATATAAACAGACCACATCTCCTGGCGTAAGGAAATGGATCGAGGGCTATATGAGTTCTCTGCCATGCGAGACCTGTAATGGTTCGCGATTACGTATCGAAGCAAATCATATACTGCTTGGGAATAAAAGTATAACTGACTTGAGCTATTTGCCCATAAAAGAGCTGCAAACATTTTTTAATGATTTAAAACTCACAGATACAGAAGAGCAAATTGGAAAACAAATCTTAAAAGAAGTTAAAGAGAGATTAAGTTTCCTAGTCAATGTAGGTTTGGATTATTTAAACTTATTTAGGAAAGCAGGAACTTTATCTGGTGGTGAAGCCCAACGCATTAGACTCGCGACTCAGATTGGCTCACAACTTGTCGGAGTTCTCTATATTTTAGATGAACCCTCTATAGGTCTCCATCAAAGAGATAACCGAAGACTTATCGAGACTTTGAAACATTTACGAGACCTTGGAAATACAGTTATTGTTATTGAGCACGATCAGGAAACTATGGAAGAAGCAGACATCTTGGTAGACATGGGTCCCGGTGCCGGTGAACATGGTGGAGAGATTGTGGCTTTTGGTCCACCGAAATCATTTTTGAAAAACAAAAAATCTTTGACTGCCAAATACTTGACAGGTGAGTTGTCTATCCCCATCCCTTTACAAAGAAGAGAAGGCAAGAACAGTAAAATATCCTTAATCGGGGCTCGAGGGAATAATCTGCAAAAACTTAACATTGATTTCCCTCTTGGAAAATTTATCTGTGTAACGGGTGTATCTGGTTCAGGCAAATCATCACTTATAAACCAGACCCTTTATCCTGCAATGGCACGATCTATCTATAATACCAAAATCACAACCCTGCCCTTTGATCGTGTTGAAGGGTTGGCCTATATCGACAAGGTCATTAATATTGATCAATCAGCCATTGGGCGTACACCTCGGTCAAACCCTGCGACATATACCGGCTCTTTTACTTTTATTAGAGATCTTTTCTCCCAGTTACCAGAGGCCAAGTTGCGTGGCTATAAACCTGGAAGGTTCTCGTTTAATGTCAAGGGTGGTCGTTGTGAAAGCTGCCAGGGTGATGGTATTCGTAAGATCGAGATGCACTTTTTGCCTGATGTATATGTTCAATGCGAAGACTGCAAAGGGAAACGCTATAACAGAGAAACCCTCCAAATTCATTATAAGAAGAAAAACATTTCTGAAGTACTGGATATGTCTGTAGAGGAAAGCCTGGGTTTCTTTAGGGCAATTCCTGCCTTGAACCGAAAGCTTAAAACCCTGGTAGATGTAGGTCTAGGCTATATCAAATTGGGGCAACAAGCCACAACCTTATCAGGCGGGGAAGCCCAGAGAGTTAAGTTGGCCAGCGAGCTCAGTAAGGTCGGCACGGGTCGTACATTTTACATCCTTGATGAACCAACCACCGGTTTACATTTCGAAGATGTAAACATGCTGTTGTCTGTTTTAAATCGCCTGGTAGACAAGGGCAACACCGTATTGGTCATTGAGCACAATCTAGATGTCATCAAATCAGCTGATCATGTGATAGATCTTGGACCAGAGGGTGGTGATGGTGGTGGAGAGTTACTTGCTTCTGGCACTCCAGAGCAAATTTCCAGGGTGAAGAGATCATATACTGGCCACTACCTGAAAGAAATGCTCGCTAGGTAGGGATGGTATAATGATCGAACAAGGCATGACCATCCTTTATGTATCTGACCAAGAGGCTTCAAGGATATTCTATGAGTCCGTACTTCAAATTCAACCAGCGCTAGATGTGCCCGGTATGACTGAGTTTCGTCTTGGGAATGGGTTTATTCTGGGGTTGATGCCTATAGATGGAATCAAAAGACTCCTGGGAAAGGATATATTTCCAAAAACAAATGAGGGAAACCCTCGTGTTGAGTTGTATCTCCATGTTCGTAATGCTGAGCAGTTTCTTGACCGGGCAATACAAAGCGGGGCAGAACATATATTAAAAGTCTCTATGCGAGACTGGGGTGATCGCGTCGGTTACTGTCTGGATCTCGATCGGCATGTCCTTGCCTTTGCTGAAGCGAGTCGATAATTGAATTGTACACATGAACGGTCTCACCTTCCCATCAAGGCTTCACTTGGAAACAGCCTACCTCACCGACTATATTTGCCGGCACATTTTGAGTGGAAGTTCCAGAGACCAAAATTTAAAGAGAGACAAGCGTAGATTGATTCGATGACTGATTTAACACAACCTCAACTATTGACCGAAGAACAGGAATTTGACCGTGCTCTGAGACCACAGAGCCTGGAAGATTTTGTGGGTCAAGAAGATGTTGTTGCTCAGCTGAAAATATTCATAGAAGCCGCCAAGCAGCGCAATGAAGCTCTTGATCATGTCCTTCTTTTTGGACCTCCCGGCCTGGGTAAAACCACACTGGCCATGCTGGTTGCTAAAGAATTGGGTGTGAATATCAAAATCACTTCTGGGCCCGTTCTTGATAAGGCTGCTGATCTGGCTGGCCTTTTAACCAATCTCGAAGATAGAGATGTCTTCTTCATAGATGAAGTCCATCGCTTGAATCACGTAGTTGAGGAGTATTTATATTCAGCTATGGAAGATTATCGCATTGACATCATGATTGACAAAGGCCCCAGTGCTCGGAGTGTTCAGTTGAATCTGGAGCCCTTCACTCTGGTGGGGGCTACCACACGGGCAGGACTGCTGACTCCACCCATGCGAGCTCGTTTTGGAGTGGTGCTTCGAATGGATTTCTACGAAGCCGAACAATTGCAGCTAATTATAAAGCGTTCTGCAAACATCTTGAATGTTCCCATAGATGATGAAGGTGCACTGGAGTTGGCCCGTCGCAGCCGGGGTACGCCACGTATTGCCAATAGACTTTTACGAAGGACTCGTGATTATGCTCAGGTCAAGGGCAATGGCTCCATAGATAAAAAAATTGCTGACGATGCGCTTGGAATGTTAAATGTTGATGAGTATGGTCTCGATGATATGGATAAACGCATTCTCAAAGCACTTATAGAAAAATTTGAAGGTGGTCCTGTAGGTCTCAATTCCCTTTCAGTGGCAGTTGGCGAAGAAGCCAACACCCTGGAAGAGGTTTATGAACCCTTTCTCATCATGGAAGGCTTCCTGGTGAGGACAGCCCGTGGTAGACAGGCAACCCCTCAAGCATACAGACATTTAGGCTTTGTATTAAAAGCCGAGTTATCCCAAACCAACATGTTCCAAAGAAAGAAAGAATGATATATGCTGTTTGATCGCGCAAAAGCCCTGACCCTCTCTGATTTCGATTATGAATTGCCAGAAGAGCTAATTGCACAACATCCCACTGCCAAACGTGATGGATCCAAATTACTCGTCATGGATGCCCAGTCTGGGGAAGTTGAGCATAGCAAGTTTTCAAATGTGGTAGATTCCTTGAAATCAGGAGATGTTCTCGTTCTCAATAATACAAAAGTTTTCCCCTCAAGACTATTTGCTCGCAAGGACAAAACAGACACAGAGATTGAATTATTTTTACTCCGTGAGCTGGGAAATAATCTCTGGGAAACCCTGGTGAAGCCAGCCCGAAAAGTTAGAGTAGGAAATAAGCTGGTAATCGAAGACAAGATCACCTGTGATGTTGTAGATAACACTGTCTCTGGTGGACGTGTCGTCCGCTTTGATAAAAATGGTGGAGATTTCTATTCTATTCTTGATGAAGTAGGCAAGTGGCCACTGCCTCCCTACATCATTCGTGAAGCCAATGATGAAGACAAGGATCGGTATCAGACCGTTTATGCAGAACATCGCGGTGCTGTAGCAGCACCCACAGCAGGATTACACTTTACCGAGGCCCTTCTGAAGAAGGCCAAGGCTAAAGGAGTAGAAATTCAATATGTGACCCTGCACGTTGGCCTGGGAACTTTCAGACCTGTAAATGTTGAAGACATTACGAAGCATCAAATGGATGCTGAGTATTTTAATGTGCCTGAAGAGACGGTTACCGCTATTAAAAAGGCCAAGGAAGAAGGTCGGCGGGTCATCGGTGTTGGAACTACTGTGGTACGGGCTCTAGAATCGGCCGTGATGTATCCTCGTGAACTGGAACCTGGTGATGGCTGGACAAATAAGTTTATCTATCCACCCTATATTTTTAGAGTTGTTGATGGTATTATCACCAATTTTCATCAGCCCAAATCAACCTTGCTCATGTTGGTGTCGGCCTTTTCATCCAAAGAGAAAATCCTTAAAGCTTATCATGTGGCTGTTGAAAAGAAGTATCGCTTTTTCAGTTATGGCGATGCCATGTTCATTTCTTGATGGAATCAGGATGTGTCTTGATGAGGTGTCATGCTGAGCTTATCGAAATGCTCTCGAAATCGAACACATCTAAATGGAAAGAATAGAATAATTTAAACATGCCAAACAGCACACCACAATTTAGAATAGGGACCGGTTATGATGTTCATCGCTTGGTGGAAGGTCGCAATCTGGTTCTGGGTGGCGTTAAAATTCCGTTTGAAAAAGGAACTCTGGGACACTCTGATGGTGATGCACTGACACATGCTATTGCTGATGCTATTCTAGGTGCTCTGGCTTTGGGCGATATTGGCCAACATTTTCCAGATACCGCTCCGGAGTTCGAAGGGGTTTATTCCATTGATCTTCTCAAACATGTGGCGTCTCTGATTAAGGAGAAAGACTTTGTGGTTTTCAATGTGGATTCCACCCTCATTCTCCAACGTCCCAAAGTTATGGGGTACATACCTGAGATGCGTCAGAAATTAGCTGAAGCTTTGGAAATTTCACCTGAACGGGTTTCTGTAAAAGCTACAACAACAGAAGGTATGGGTATGACGGGTAATGGAGAAGCTGTGGCTGCCCAGGCTGTTTGTCTCCTTTCAAAATCATAGCACAGCTATCCAGAAGTGTTGGAATCCCTTTTTAGTTTTATCGAGCAATCACCAGCCTGGCTGGTTTTCCTCACAGTATTTTTAGCTTCTTACTTAGAAAATATTTTCCCCCCCGTTCCAGGCGATACCATCCTGATTTTTGGAGCCTATTTGGTGGGCCGGGGAGATCTTTCCTTTGCTACGGCCATGGTCACAACCCTTTTAGGAAGTGTGTTGGGATTTCTTACTCTATATGTGGCGGGATACAAATATGGCAGAGGCTTTATCTACTCTAAACAACAGACCTGGTTTTCGCCAAGCAGCATCAAACGAGTTGAAGTTTTATTCGAAAAGTGGGGTTACGGAGTCGTGCTCATCAACCGTTTTCTGGCAGGATTGAGAAGTGTGATTGGTCTATTTTCAGGAGTTGGAAAACTCAATATCTGGAAAGTTATTATTCTAGCCACAATTTCTAGCCTCTTGTGGAATGGTACTTTGATCTGGTTGGGAAGTACAATAGGTGAAAACTGGGAGTTGATCGGTGTGTATTTGAAGCGCTACAATACAGCCGTCACAATCATCATTCTTATTATATTAAGCGCATTCTTGATTCATCGCTACGTGATCGTCAAAGAGAATCTGACTGAAAAAGACTCCTAATTAATCATTCCCACAGAGTAACATTTATTCGCAGTCTGACGACCTCAATTCTTCCGGGCGATTATTTATTCTACTCAATAGTGTCTATAAATAAAAATTAGCATTAAAAATATTTCATGTTAACAACATACGTCTTGCGAAAACATCGTTGGCAGATCAATTTATGCGCCAGAGGTCATAAATAGATTTCTAGAGACAGGCAAAGGCGAATCGGTTTTTTTGCTAAGAATTATGATAGAAAATCTCACCATATTTTTACATAACATGAAATAGGAGTTTAGACAAAATGATTAAGAAAACGGGGATGGTACTTGTTGCAGCTTTAATACTAATGAATTGTGGGGGCGGGGATACTGAAGCGGCCAAGGAAAACGCCGCACCAAAATTGAGCCCTGAAGGACTCACGCAAGAACAAATCAAACATGGCATCGGTCCCATTGGTATGCTTCCTCTCGGTCCCCAGGACGAGGCAATGGCAGCCAAGGGAGCAGAAGTTTTCGAGCTGAAGTGCGTAGCATGTCATAAAATAGATGAACGTCTGGTTGGTCCACCATTGGCTGGCATTACAACAAAACGCTCACCAGCATTCATCATGAATATGATTTTGAATCCTGATGAGATGGTCAAGAAACATCCTGAGGTAAAAGCTATGTTGGCTGAATTCTATGTTCCCATGACTTTTCAGAATGTGACCGAAGATGATGCGCGCGCCATTCTCGAATATTTGAGAACCATTTAAGAACTTTTCGCTCAAACACAAGTGAGAGAATTAATAAACAATACGTAGGAGGAAAGCGTATGAACAAAACGATGATGAGAGTAGTGGGAGTAATTCTGGTAATTGCCACCTTTCTGCTCATTTCAGAATGTGCAAAAAAAGACAAGCCTATTTTAGGCTCAAGTGCTGCGGCCACAGCAGTCTATGTCGCCCCAGGTGACTATGATGAATTCTATGCCTTTACATCAGGTGGATTTAGTGGTCAGATCGGTGTTTATGGCTTGCCATCAGGCCGATTGTTTAGAGAGATTCCTGTGTTCTCAGTAAACCCTGAAAATGGTTATGGTTTTACCGAAGAAACCAAAGGCATGCTACAAACCACATTTGGTCAGATTCCATGGGATGATGCCCATCACCCTGAATTGTCACAGACCGATGGTGTTACCGATGGTCGTTGGATTTTCATCAATGCCAATAACACAACCCGTGTTGCCCGTATTGATCTAAAAACTTTTGAAACGGCCGAAATCATTGAAATTCCAAACTCAGGTGGAAATCATGGCTCACCCTTTATCACTCAGAACACCGAGTATGTGGTAGCTTCAACACGTTTTAGTGTACCGATTCCCCAGAGAGATGTATCCATTGATTCCTACAAAGAGAACTTTGAAGGTACTCTCACATTTATCAAGGTTGATCCTGATGATGGAGCAATGAACATTGAATTCCAGATTATTGTTCCTGGCTATGATTATGATCTTGCTCATGCTGGAAAAGGTCCTTCACACGGTTGGGCTTTCTTCACCTGTTATAATACTGAGCAGGCCAACACACTCCTGGAAGTGAATGCATCGAAAAATGATAAAGATTTTATCGCCGCAGTTAATTGGAAACTTGCTGAGAAATATCTGGCTGAAGGGAAGGGTAAGACCCGTCCAGGTGAACATTACACCAACCGGATGAGTCACACCACGCATTCTGCTACTTCCACCCTGACTAAAACGGTTGTTACTCTTGACCCAGCTGACTGTCCTGGTTTGATCTACTATATGCCTACTCCAAAATCACCCCATGGTGTTGATGTTGATCCTTCAGGTGAATACATCGTTGGTGGTGGCAAGCTGGCTGCTGTTGTTTCCGTCCACTCCTTTTCAAAGATGTTGAAAGCGATTGAAGACGAGAAATTTATTGGTGAAGCTGGTGGTATTCCAGTTCTGGACTACGATGCAACCATTGCTGGTGAAGTAACCAATGTTGGTCTGGGACCACTGCATACAGAGTTTGATGGAAAAGGTTATGCCTATACATCAGCTTTTATCACTTCAGAAGTTGTCAAATGGAAACTGGGAACCTGGGAAGTTGTTGATCGCATCCCAACCTATTATTCACTGGGACATCTCATGATTCCTGGTGGCGATAGCCGCAAACCCTGGGGTAAGTATCTGGTTGGTTTGAATAAGATGACCAAGGATCGCTACTTGTCTACAGGTCCTGAGCTAGCACATGCTGCCCAGCTTATTGACATCTCAGGTGAAAAAATGAAACTACTTCTGGATTTTCCTACGATAGGTGAACCTCACTATGCCCAGGGACTGCCAGCAGATCTTGTACATCCCAATACAACCAAGATTTACGAATTGGAGCACAACGAGCATCCATACCGTGCACTTTCCGAAAAAGAAGCGCGTGTTGAACGTAATGGAAATGAAGTCCATGTCTATATGACAACCATCCGTACCCATTTCAAGCCTGATAATATTGAAGGTATCAAGCTGGGTGATGTGGTGTATTTCCATGTGACCAATCTCGAACAGGATTGGGATATTCCCCATGGTTTTGCCATGCAGGGAGCTCGCAACTCTGAGTTGCTAATCATGCCTGGTGCCACGAATACACTTCGCTGGGAACCCCAAAAAGTGGGTGTTTTCCCCTTCTATTGTACTGACTTCTGTTCAGCACTTCACCAGGAAATGCAAGGATATGTAAGGGTATCACCCAAGGGATCAAAACTCCCCATCTCCTTTAATTAAAAAAGTTAAACCTTAAGCTGGGGGCGATTCGCCCCCAGCCTTTATTTATTGAACGGATGGTATTGGAATGAACAATAACTCAAGGTGGATATTAGCGGTGGGCGCCTTACTCTTGGTAGGGACTTATTTTTTCCCTCTTTGGTCCATTACTGTCGAAGCTCCACAGTACCCAGAAGGTTTGGGAATCTATATTCGCATCAACACGGTCGATGGTCATGCAAAAAATGACCTAAAAAATTTAAACATTGTTAACCATTATATCGGGATGCAGGAAATCGTTCCTGAATCCATCCCAGAGTTAAAATATATGCCCGCCATTGGAGGACTCCTGATTGTCTCGGGACTGTTGGTGGCCTGGAAGGGCGGCAAAAAATCGCTGTATATATGGTTGGCTTTCTTTTCACTACTTGCCCTGGTTGGCCTGATTGATTTTTATATCTGGAATTACGATTTCGGTCACAATCTGGATACAGAGCATGCCGCTATTCAAATTGAAGGCATGACTTATCAACCGCCACTCTTTGGCACAAAAACCATGCTGAATTTTGTAACAACTTCTCTTCCTTCAGGTGGTGGTCTGCTGGCCTTTGCTTCAATATTTATGGGTTATCTAGCTGCTTTTTTAAGCTGGCGGGACAAGCAGTCCAAATGAAAAATGTTTTAACCTTACTATCACTTTCGATTGCAGCCATATTTCTGTGTAGCTGCGAACCTGAGGTAAAGGCAATCAACTATGGACAAGATGGCTGCGACTATTGCCGCATGACTATAGTAGAAGAGCATTATGGTTCTGAACTTCTGACCACCAAGGGTAAATCTTATAAATTTGATTCCATTGAATGTCTCGCGGCATTCGTCATAAAAGGTGAGGTTTCATCAGAGAAAACTCATGGTTTATATTTCACCGATTTTGAGGATGCAGGAAACCTTTATCCGCTCAATGAAATGATATTTGTTCAAGCTGAAAAACTGAAAAGCCCCATGGGTTTGAATCTGTCAGCATATCGCACTCAGAAAACCGCAGATGATGTAGCACTGCTTTATTTTGGTGAAACCATGAACTGGGATCAGGTCAAAAATTTTGTGGAAACCGCCTGGCTAAAATAGATGTTCTTGCTGCGTGTCATATTAATCATCTCCTTTTTAAGCTCAGGTTTGTGGGCTGGTCAGGTCCAGGTAGGCTTTGATTATCCTCAGACGACAATTGCCCAGGGCTTGGAAGCTTCCATAGCGGGCGATACCATTCTGGTTCATCCCGGCACCTATGTTGAAAGTGGTCTGGTCATCTCACACTCACTTGCCCTTGTAGGCGTGGGTAATCCTGTTGTTGATGGTAACCACAGTGGCGAAATTATCACCGTAACCGCAAATAACGTGAGTATTGAAGGCTTTATCCTCAGGGGCTCTGGCCTGAGTCACCTTGATGAAAATGCTGCTGTCCGCCTTGAAGAAGCACATGGAAGTAGAGTCAGCAATAACAACTTTGAGGACAATTTTTTTGCCATTTACGTTTCAAAATCTGAAAATTGCCTGATCGAAAATAATTTAATCAGTGGACAGGCCGAGACAGAATCACGCTCAGGTAATGGCATTCATCTCTGGTATTGCAAAAATATTAATATTCATGGTAATCGGATTTCAGGGCATCGAGATGGAATTTATCTGGAATTTGTAGAGCAGTGTATTGTCTCACAGAACCATAGTAGTGCTAATCTTCGCTATGGACTCCACTTCATGTTTTCAAACCATAACCGCTACCATAACAACCGC
>JABIFX010000218.1 GCA_018650445.1 Fidelibacterota bacterium | reverse complement strand
CCATTTGAAGCCAGCTGATAGGACTCGCTATGGCTATCATAGAATCCTGAAGCCACAGAGATGATACGCTCATCCTTACCTTCCAGTTGGGCTCCCAATGCCTTGGCACGAGCCTGACGTTCCTCAGCTGTAATATCACCCTGACTTGAATCATTCAGGTCCAGATCAACTTTTGACTGTCCCTTATACAATTCAGGATCAGCAAGTCGACGAAATTCATCTTTTGTGAGAAAGCCGGTTAAATCCACCGCATTAGTGAGAAATTTTTCCAGAGAATCTTTGCGGAGATCATTGGTTGAATGACTGGAGTAACGACCACCTGCAAAAAGCTCAATCCACAATGATTGTTGGGTTGATTCTTTCAAGGTTTCTACCTTGCCATCACGATAATCTACGGAGACTGATCTGCTCTGATTGATTCCCAGTGCAGACTGAGAAGCACCGAGTTGTTTGGCTTTTTTCTGTACCCAATATCCCAAATCCAAATAGACATTTTTTTCCATAATTACCCCCTACCTCCCACTGTGATGGATGAAACCAACACGCTGGGCATTCCTTGCGATACAGGGACTCCCTGACCGTTCTTACCACAGGTCCAACCACCTTCGGCCATCTTCATGTCATTGGCCACCATGGTGACTTTTTCAAGAACATCAGGACCATTTCCAATAATATTCACATCCTTGATAGGCGCTGTGATTTTTCCATTTTCAATCAGCGATCCGGATTTCACATAAAATGTAAAGTCACCAGGACCAATATTTACCTGACCATTGGTAAACTGATCAGCGAGAATGCCATAGTCCACGGAGGCAATCATTTCATCAAACTCATGAGGACCACTACGCATGTAGGTATTGCGCATACGAGGCATGGGATAATGCTTGAATGATTCACGACGACCACTACCTGTTGGTTTTACACCATAATGTTTCGCAGAGATGCGATCATGGATATAGGTCCTGAGTATGCCATCCTCTACGAGAACAGTTTCTTCAGATGGCACACCCTCATCATCCACATTGATGGAGCCACGGATATTGGGGTTGGTCCCATTGTCAACAATGGTTACAAATGGAGCAGCAATTTTCTTATTCATTTTCTCTGAATAGACAGAAATACCCTGGCGATTAAAATCGGCTTCCATACCATGACCAATGGCTTCATGGAGGAGGATTCCAGCGCTACCTGCAGATAGCACAACAGGGAACTCACCTGCTGGAGGTGTCTGAGCTGCAAAAAGTTTTACAGTACGAGCGACTGCCTCACGGGGAAGTCTCTTCAGCTTGGCTTCAGTAAGAAAATTGATATCGTCACGGGCAGAGTAATCGAAATAATTATTCTCCCTGCGACCATCCTCTTCAGCTGTACAACCAACAGAGATTCTCAGCATGGGCTGGTAATCCGAAGCGATACCGCCCTCAGAATTCACAACCAGGATATATTTTTCACTGTCGCTGAAATTGACACTGGCCTTTACAACACGTGGATCCTCTTTAAACACATCATCATTGATGGTCTGGAGCATGCCAACCTTGTCTTTGACGCCCACATCTTCATAACTCACCTTTGTATCATAATAGTTCATCAACTTAGTGGCATTAAAGGATTGTGGAGCAGCTTTGGCAGATCCTGAGGCGATTCCAGCAGCGGTTCGTGCTGCAGCTTTCATACTGGATAAAGTAATATCTTCAGTGAATGAGTAACCTGTCTGATTTCCGTTAAGCACACGAATTCCAACACCTAATGTGACATTTGTGCTAGCTGAATTCACAATATTATCCTGAAGACGGATAGAGTTGCTCAATTCATTCTGGAAAAAGAGATCACAGTAGTCACCACCATAATGGAGGGCTTCAGCCATCACCTTGCGAATCATATCTTCATCTATTCCAAATCTTTGGAAGTAGAAATTATAAGGATTATCACCTGCTCCGACTCCAGCAAAACCTGTGCGGATAAATCCGGGGAGGGTTGCCAGCGCCAAACCAGTACCGGTGACTTTAACGAAATCTCGTCTGCTCATCTGTATCATTACCTATTCCTTTCAAATCATGATCATTTTATAGGGTATTAACCTATCCAATAGGACGACTACCACCAAATTTTTTCTAGCAGGATGCGCTT
>JABIFX010000244.1 GCA_018650445.1 Fidelibacterota bacterium | reverse complement strand
CTTCAAGGATGATTCTGATTTTCTCTTCGGCTGAGTACTGCTTACGGGGGTTTCTTTTGATCGCTTTTACTCGTCTCTCTACTTCTGACTTTGGGCTCATTATTGGCTCCTTTTTCGGGTTGTTAGCCGCCCAAAGTATCTCTTATTTATTTAGATCAAATGAACCGAATTGGTCTGACTCCACACACGTATTTGGAATAATTGAAGAATGTGGAATTCACCTTACTCAGAATAATAGGAGTTGGGTCTTCAACCTTGTTCTTGTACTCATTATGAAGATTGACCACCTCATCCTTTTGTGATTCTAATACACAGTCCAATCTTCTCAGAACTGTAAATGGTAGGATTACATCTCCATACTCATGTTGTTTGAACATTCCCCTGAGAACATCATCACAGACATTCCATATGAAACTTGAGATTTTACCGTAGTTGTTTGACACTCTAATTCCTCAATATTTCGAATTCACCCACATTGTGATGAATGATTCAATTTCAGTTCTACTCGGTTGTAATGTCTTTATATATAGATACACTTTACTCTTATCCTGACCGGATGAAGGTCGATACCCCTTAAAATAATTGTCAGACATCGTCAATTCAGTGTCCGTCAATAAACAATAGTCCTCTACAAACGAATCCAAAAATGACATCAGAACAGAAAGAACCACTTCCTTTTTCATCTCAGTTTGGTCTACATCTTGTGAGAGACACCACCGTTCCACAACAGTATTGATTTCCTCATGAGAAGGTTGAATTGTTTGAAACATCCAATTGATGGATTTGGGTCGATCATCCCCCACCTTTTTTGTTTGTTTCCTAAATCCATCCTCTTTGATAGATTTCCACTTTTTCAGAGTTGGTTGTTCATAGACTGTATAGATTGAATTACCAATCAACTCTTCCAAAAACGAATTGAGAGTGGACACCCAACTTTTAAAATTTGATTGAACCATATAATCTAATCCCCTGAAATGTTGGTTAGAATTTAGTCAACCGACTCATTTTTCAAAGGTTCGTTATGGGTTCCCGTAGTTGAAATCGTAGTTAGATATCTCTAAAAAAGGGTGATTGGGGGTGTTTTCGACAAAAGTAGTTGAATCGTAGTTGTCTTTTATAAAAAACAAAACCAACCTAAGTGGTTGGTTTTATTGTACTCCGGACAGGGCTCGAACCTGTGACCTACGGATTAGAAATCCGTTGCTCTATCCAGCTGAGCTACCGGAGCCGATAACGTGCTAAAATAGCGTGCCATATTATTAGCACATCCATGGGTGAGCAAGTCAATTCCATGCTCGTATAATACAAGTGAGAAAACATTGGAAAGATGCTTCCACGTGAGGATAATTTGGATTTCATTGGCTATATTTTTTCTGATGACAGGATGTGACCCATCTCTATCTTATTCAACTAGCGGCTATTCAAATTAATTTATTGGTAAATATGTATGTCATATTAATTCGAGACTGGTAGGGTTATAGTAAAGGTGGAGCCTTTATCTAATACGCTCACAACAGTAACCTGTCCATTGTTTTTCTCCACCAGCTCTTTCACAAGAAGTAACCCTAGTCCGGATGATGGTTCTCCGGCAGTACCATCAAGATGAAATTGTCTATCCATATCGAATAATGTGTTAATTTCTTTTTCTGGAATACCCAATCCGCTATCAATGATGTTAATGTGTACTAAGTCCCCAGCCTTGCTCTCAACTCCAGCTTTAACCAGAATCTCACCACCTTCATGACTGAATTTGATGGCGTTTGAGATTAGATTTCGAATCGCAGTGGATAGCATATTTTTGTCAATTTGAACCTGGGTATCGCTATCCAACTCAAACCTAACTCGAACTTGTTTATGATCAGCCTGGCTTCTTAGGTCTTCAAATGTATCTATTATGATTGTATCAATTGGTATTGTCTCCAATTCAAACTGCATGGTTCCAAGCTGGAGCTTTGCCCAGTCCAGAAGATTTTCTAAGAGCCCATAGATTCGTTTATTGGATTTGTGAACATTTACAAGGATTTCCTCAATTTCACTTTGGGTGAACCTTTCAGGATTCTCGGCAAGAACTTCGGTTAATGAAGCAGCACTACTTAGTGGTCCCCTCAAATCATGGGCAATGATTGAAAAGAATCGATTTTTAGTCTCAAGCAACTCATTAAGTACTAATTCTCGTTTTTCCTTCTCCCGATTTTCTAGTTCCAATTGTTGATTTGTTTCTGCCAACTCAGAAGTTCGTTGTCCAACTATTTGCTCAAGATGCTGCTGGTTATCTCTCAGTTGCTCCTCAGCCTCAGCTCGCAGGACTACTTCAGTCTCGAGGGCATTAAATGCATCTGAATATTCCTTAGCTACCAGGAAAGCCTGTCCAAACATGAAAAGGAGTAAAGCATTGGGTGCCATAAACGTGGTCGAGATAATGTCTAATGTAAATAGTACGTCATTTATGACTGCAACGAAAAGGATTAGAGTACCTGCAAGAATGATTTTAGCATCCATTTTTCCATCACGAGCAGCTTGCCAAATGGCCATGAGTGGTATAAACGAAATTGGGATAACCAGGTAAATAAACGTTTGAGCAAATTTCGAGATGAAGTAGGTATTTGAACTGAGCAAACTGATACAGAACACTGCAAGGATTCCCCAGATGATCCGGTCAACATACCTATATGTATACGCTTTATATCGGTATATAAAATATAGGACCGTTATAGGAACGACTAAGAAGAGACTTAAATACTCAAGCTTCATCTGTATATGCCAGGAAGGGGGCTCAAAAAGAAGAAACGCGACATAATTAACTGAGAACATGGGCTTAAATGCCCAGAGTAAAAAAATCACGAACAACCAGAGTGAATATCGGTCTGTGGGTCTCAGGATAAAAATACCCAGGTGATATAAGGCCAATGCTATATAAAGACCAATTAGAAATAAGTCTCTGTTCAATAAATTTCTCAAATGACCCTGGACAGTCTCAATATGTCCAAAAATAATGGGTCGACCAAGCCCACCATTCCTGAAGCGATGGTTTGAGGTATGAATGACTAATTCCAGTGTATCACTATAAGCCATGAACGGCAACACAGTAGGCAACCAGGATCCCTGCTCCTCTTCCGGGTTTAAATGTGCCCTGCCTACACCACCGATATAGCGTCCATTTACAAAATAATTGCTGGCGATATTATTCTCGCGGACAAGAAAGCCTAACATATTACCGGGTAATTCCGGTGGGAGGAGAATCTGTAGTTTATAGGTAGCAAAACCCCTAGGGGGAAAGAATTGGCCATCGACTTCCAGATCGTTCCAATATTGTCCTGTCATGAGGACATCTGGCTCTGGCCATTTACTGGTGTCAGCAGAAACGAACGATCCCCAATAAAAATCCCATTCAGTGTCCAATGTTACTCTATCTCCCTCGGATAATGCGCCCTGTCTCAAATCGAGTTGAGCAGAATTATTTGTTCCAGCCTCCAGGGGAATAACAGGTATTAATAAAGTAGTGAAGAGTAATACTCTAAGGAATTGGCTACATAGGTTGACAGTGATAATATATTTTTTCAGTGACATAAATTTATTGATTTGGGTCTTTGAGACACATCTGAAATGGAAGAACAATATATTAAGAAGACCACTGGCATCCAAGGTCTATGGTGCCAGAATCAAGTATTCAAATTTCATGCTGTTGGATGGGAGTTCTACTCCAGAAACATTTTCCTGATCTTCTGAACCAGTTTTTTGATGGGCCGCCCTTCGATCCTATTGGGGTTATTTATATTCTTGCGAACCGAATCAAAACCGATCACTGGTGTTTTAACGATTTTTTCCAGTAGAAAATACGCATTGAAGGCCTCAAAATTTTGCCTTAGCAACACATCCTTGGATCGTTTATTGTCATATGGCAGCAGCAACGCTTTCAGCTTTTCAACACTTGAAGATTTGATCATATAGGCAAAATGACCTGAATTGACACTCTTACCTTCTGTTTTGCGTGGTGTACCAATAACCTCGTTCACTGGATCACAATCCAACTTATGCCAGCCCAACCAGAGCATATCCCAGTCCGCTGGAACATCACTCCTGTTGATAGCGGAGAGATCTGTCAAAAATCGACGATTGAAATCAGCATCATCTTCAAATACCAGACCCACCTCACACTGAGGATCCTCAGCGATCTTTTCCCAGACATGGACATGACTTAAAAGAGTCCCCAGACTACCAGCCAGTTTCAATTTGAAGTCTTCACTCAAATACCCTCGCTTCTGGTAATCGACCGTATTTACATCTAGACCATAAAGGGCAGGGAACCATTCTACATCGATACCAGCCTTCCTGGCATAGCGATAGAAATTTTTTCGTCGAGCCGGGCTGCGTTCAAGGCTGATGAGATAGGCTTTGTCATAATTCATGGATAAGTTCCTTTGACATAACGTATCTCACTCCAAGCAAATATCCAGTCTTTAAATTTAATTACATCAATTATTCAGCATGATTTTACCATTCAATGAACAGATGAAGGGTTGCAGAGCGCCCCTGAATAAAATTACTTTCACCGCTTAAATGACAGGCAGCCAGATAAGGGGAAATTACATGGGCATTACTTCAATACGGACAAATGTAATCCTGATACTCATGTTCGGGATAATCACATTGAGCAGTTGCATCCACCTCCCCCCAAATAATAAGCACGCTGAGATTCATGCCATTATTGATAAGGCCAATGCTGAGTTCTATCTGGATCAACGAATCTGGTATCAGGACGTCCATGCAGAAATAAACGGACAAACCATCCTACTCACTGGTGAAGCATTCTATTCGATACCCGTCAAGGGCATTGCACGCAAACTGAAGCAGGCTGGATTTAAATTTGAATTTATTGATTCTGTTCACTATCTACCTGAAACATTTCCAGATGATCTGGCTTACGGTATAATTTCAGAGCCCTACGTCATGGGTCGCTATAAACCTGTTGGCCATAAACAGGAAGGCACCGAAATGCTGTGGGGTGAACCGGTGCGCCTTATCCGTGAAAAAGGTGACTATCTACAAGTTCAGTCCGCCATTGGTTATCTAGGATATATTCCCAAAGATGCCCTGCGTCGTGTAAAACTTGAGGAATGGAACCGCTACCATGTTGGCGAACAAGCCATATTCACTAAAAACGTCACCCTCGAGAACGGGCTGATCATCTTGATGGGAACCCGCCTCCCCTATTTGGGGAATGATCTGCTGCTTCTGGCTGATGGAAATGAGCTGCAACTATCTCCAGATCATTACAAACTTATTGACCCTGCAAATAACCCTCTACGTCAGGAGATTCTTAATTCAGCAGAGCAATATCTTGATTTACCCTATGTTTGGGGTGGACGATCCGCCGAAGGTGTGGATTGCTCAGGACTTGTTATGCAGAGTTATGCCCTTAATAATATCTACTTGCCCAGAGATTCAGATGAAATCGCCAATGTAGGTCGCATGGTTGGATATCCAGGCTGGATGGAAGCCATGCTCCCAGGAGATATCTTGTTTTTTGCTGGTAGTCGGCGCATGATCACTCACACAGCAATTTATATGGGTGAGGGCAAGGTGATTCATAGCCTGGGTAAAGGCGTGCAGATTCAGAGCATGAATCCTGATGATCCGGACTATTCATCAAGTCTGGAACGAAGATTCGTTTTTGCAAAACGCATTTTTGAATAGGAAGCTGATGACTCGCAGCTTCTTCATCTCAGTGTTGCTCCTGGCGAGCATTATCCTGTGTAATTGTTCAGCACAAATTGATAGCCACAGCATTATGACCTACAATATCAGGCATGGAGTTGGCATGGATGGCGTTCTGGATCTGGAGCGTACGGCTCGTGTTATCAGCGCTGCCAATCCAGATATTGTTATTCTGAATGAAGTTGATGAAGGCACTACACGATCATTTGGGGTACATCAAGCCGATAGTCTTGGGAGCCTGTTAGAATTGTTTGCTGTATTTGGTCGATCCATAGAATACGGTGGTGGCCAATATGGAAATGCTCTCCTATCCCGGTATCCCATTGTTGATTTTCGTATCGTTGATTTATCCACGGATAGTCTTTTGGAGGGCAGGAGTGTCTTTTTAAGCCGAATTGACATCAGAGGTGACACTCTCACTTTTATGGGGACTCATCTTGGTTTAAGCGCGGAGGAAAGACGGGTGCAGGTCGAACGCATCATAAAGGTGATGCCTGACTTGGATAGGCTGATATTAGCAGGCGATTTTAATTTTGAATCAGATTCGGATAATTATATCAGGCTGACAAAATATATGAGAGATGGTATTAAAAAGACCAGCTCCACTCCCCTGGCTACCTTCCCGGCAGACAAACCTGAACGGCGTATTGATTACATTTTTATTGGCCGTGGGATCAGTGTAATAAATTCTGGTGAATTCAAACATCCTGAGATTTCGACAGCCTCAGATCATCGGCCCCAACTACTTCATTTTAGATCTAGCATCCCACGGGTAAACCCGTGATTCCGAATCCATAACCCGTCAGCGCTTCCAGGAGGCTTGGCCGTGGTGATCTGCCCGTTGGAAATGGCAACTTCCGGCGTTGGGGTTTGGCCATCATTCAATCCCGTGCACACCCCGGGGCTTCTGTTCGTAAACTTGCACATCAAGCTCGCGAGAGCGGATAAAAAAAAAGCGACGAACCAAGTCGTCGCTTTAAAAAATATCAAATGTCTCGAAAAATTATTTGCCGAGTGACCTCAGTTTCTTTTCGAAGTCTGATAGTTCCTCGCCTTCCAGATCAACTTCAATCTCAACTTCATTTATCGATCCAGATGATTCTGAATCTTCCTTGAAAACTATTGGTTCGTCAAGGTCCTCACTAAATTGAGGTAGCTCAGGAGCACTCTGCGGTTCTTCAACTGCTGGTGCTGGTTTTAAATCTGTGGTTGGTGGAGGGGGCGCTGGGGCTGCTGGTGCAGCTTTTGGTGTTGAAGGAGCTTGTGGTTCAGGTCGAGGTGCTGAGGTCAGGATATTGTCTCGAGGAGTTGGTTTTATCCCCTGCAATTGTCCCAGCATAGCTTTAACTTCGTCATTAAACTCACTGACTGTGGTTTCCATACGGCGCATCAATTCATCCATGAGGACCTGGCCATAATTTGAATCAATCCCATTCATGAGATGTGAAAGATTGTCTTTCAGGTATGTCATCCTGCTATCAGGATTTGCAAAATCAATGTCGCCCATTATTCCTCCGGTTCTAACAAAAATTGATTCCGAATTTAAAAGACCACCCCTGTCAAAGCAAGGGCACATTCAGATGTTGAACTTTGATGTGAATTATTTCTTACGGGGACTATTCTTCCGAAAATAGCTATTCAGCCAACCCCTTTGAAAATTGTCATAATTACCCTTTTCAATGGCACGTCGAATATCCGCCATGAGGTCTTGATAGAAGGTCAGATTATGAATGGTTGCCAGGGTTTCTGCCAGTGGATCTTTTGAGAAAAAGAGATATCGAAGGACCATCCGTGAATAGGTCTGGCAGGTATAGCAGCGGCAGGCGGTATCCAGAGGATATTTATCCTTACGGAAGACTTTGTCCATGATGCGCAACTTGCCCATTCTGGTAAACAAGGTCCCCTGTCTGGCATAGCGTGTAGGAATCACACAATCAAACATATCAATTCCGCGCTCAACAGAGGCCAGAATATCTTCAGGTAAACCGACACCCATGAGATAGCGAGGTTTCATTGGCGGCAGCAATGGAGTTGTATAGCCAACAACTTCTTTGAGTAGATCCAGACCCTCGCCTACACTAACCCCACCAATGGCAAAGCCATCAAAAGGAATATTAGTAATCTCTGTGGCACTTTGGCGTCTTAACGATTGGAAAATGCCACCCTGGACAATCCCAAACATAAATTGATGATCCTGAAGGGGATATTCGCGACTTCTCTCAGCCCAACGCGTTGTACGTTCCACCGATTTCTGGATATATTCCTGCGGGGCCTTGTAATCGACACATTCATCAAAAGCCATCACGATATCTGAACCAAGATCACGTTGGATCGCCATGGATTGTTCTGGTCCAAGAAAGAGTTTTTCTCCATCTTCTTCAAATTGGAAGGAGACACCCTTCTCTGAAATCTCTCGACCTTCCAGGGAAAATACCTGGAAGCCACCGGAATCAGTGAGAATGGTACCTTCCCAACCCATAAAACGATGTAATCCTCCGGCACGTTTCACTGTTTGAAGTCTTTCTCCCAGGGAGAGGTGATATGTGTTTCCCAGAACCACTTGTGCACCAGATTCAGCCACATCGCGCATGGGTGTGGAACGCACATAACCGGCGGTTCCAACTGGCATAAAGGTAGGAGTCTCAACCTTGCCGTGCTCGGTGAAAAAATGACCACGTCGAGCACCTGAAGGATCAGTACGTGTCAGCTTAAATTTTATATCTTTTTTACTCTCTACCATGAATCAACCTCTCTAACAAATATTTCTTTGCTTCAGGACTGTCTGCCTGACCTAACACACGCATCTGAATCTTTAGTGACACGATGGGACCACTTAGCAATAGATCCAGTGCAAGATACTCCGAGGACTGCTCCTTGAGCCCACAAAAATCACCTATTGTATTCCCCACAAAATTTTCTGCATCATCCTCTTTCAACAGAAGTTCACATCCTTCCAGGCGTGTTTGGCGCCCAGTTGAATCAAAATTGTAGATTTCAATCAGGATTTGCTCATCCTCAAAATCACTGACCTCAATAAGGTAACGTGGTAATGAGTCCAGGCGAATCATGAGCCAACCTGCTTCTCCCGAGACTTTATGAGGTTCTACCCTCACACGTGAATTTGCTACATCATCTCCAGGCATTTTGAGTTGATAGATCCCTGGATAGTTCTGAAGTATTCGCTCAGCCGGACTCTTGCCCTGATGCTCCTCAAACCAGCCAGTGACCTGCAAGGTTCTGAAGAGGATAAACATCATGAACGCCAGAGTGATTATACTGACGATATAATAAAGGTTTAATTTCCGCATATTCACCCCCCATTCACATGATAACTATGTATTAGAGTGGGCGATGATCATCCACATATCTTGTGTGTAATTCTCGTGGCTGTCTACAGAAAAGTCAGCGGCTTCCAGGTTCTTGATCGCCTTATCCTTTGCAACGCGATGTACTTTTGCAGGTCCACGTTCCTTGTCTGCTTGAGGATCCCAATCTAAAATGAGCACCTTCCCACCAGGTTTCAGAGTACGTTTAAGCTCAGCGAGGTTTTCCATGGGATGCTTAAACTCATGGTATAAAGCAATCAGGACGGCTGCATCAACTTCATCGTCCTCAATATCCATTTTGACTTCTTCAACCTGAAGGATCTGAATATTGTCAGGTGTGTTTCTCTGCCTGAGTAGAGATAGCATCTCCTCAGACATATCGGCGGCGATGACCATACCCTCGCCCATGGCAACGGCAGCAGGAAAAGTGAAAAAGCCATTTCCGCATCCCAAATCCAGAATGGTGCTCCCAGGAGCTATACCCAAATGTTTTAGTATTACATCTGGTTTCAGTTCCTGGTATCGTTCTGGCGCAATCAGTCGTTCTGCTCGACTGGGATCAAATTTTTTATGTGACATTCATCTCTCCTGATTCAAAAAGCTTATGTAAATCCTCTCTGAGGATTTGACTGTAGTGATAATTAGACTGATATCCATCCCAGGTTACGGGCAACACGCCAACGCCTGTACTGGATATAAAAGCCTCATCCATCTCCTGTACATCATCCTTAATTATTAAGGTTTCCCGTACTTTAAGATGACGTCTTTCTGCCAACTCCATGATAGTATCTCTGATGACACCCGGCAATACACCCAACTCAAGGGAGGGCGTTAGCAAAATATCATCTTTGATAAAAAAAACATTTCTGATGGCGCATTCTGTGACATAGCCATCTCGATTGACAAACACGGGCTCAAAAGCACCTGCATCCTCAGCATCTTTTTTAGCGAGCATATTCCCTAAATAATTGCCTGATTTGATAGCTGGATGAAAACGCAATATGGGATAATTCTTTTCTTCAAGGAAAACGACCTCTACTGGCCATTGTTCTGGTTCATTAATGGGTCGCGAGGTCATATAAAGAGTTGGATCTGATTTTGAGCGCCAGGGTGAGCCCTGACTAATTCCCCTTGTTATTATGATGCGAGTTAAGGCATTGTCCAGATCATTTCTTGAGATGTATGTTCTTAAAATCCCTGGAATTTCTGCTAGCAGGTCAGTGCCTGCCATGTGAATAGTTTCCATTCCACTACGCATGCGATCCATGTGCTTTTCCAGTCGGAAAGCGCGTCCATGATTGACCCGGATAGTCTCAAATAGACTGTCCCCGTATAGAAAGCCCTGATCATTAAATGGCACTACTGCCTTATGGGCTTCAACCCAGGATCCATTTGCGTAGATTAGCATTGTGTTTGAACCTCCATGCCATATAGGATAGCACAAATCGAGGCTGTGACAAATGGGAATGATTCAAACTTTATTGTGGAGATTGGGCTCGTCGCGGCGTGTTCAGAGGCTGAACTTGTCGACATTTCTAATGAGAAATTTAATGCCTGGAGACTTCGACGAGCTCAGTGTCCTTCGTTGAAAGTAGTATAAACAACAAAGGGCCCGTAGGCCCTTCATTGTATGACACCCACTTTGGGGATCTGTTATTTGCGGACGACCTCAGCGTTGATGATTTCTCCCAGGACTTCGCCGCCACCTGCGAGGATCACCGTTACATTCGGTTCATCGCCTCTAACTTCAATATTGCCTTTTACCTTTGATTTTCCGTCAATGGTAATGACCAATTCCTTATGCTCTTTATATCTTGGTTTCCTGTTGTCTCTATCAATGATGATATTCCCCCTCACAGTACTCTTCTCGAGGAGAGATACATCGCCGTTCACCGTACTCAAATCTCCAGTAATGATGGTTCGAGTAACCTTCATATCACCATTTACTGTTTCCAAATTACCAGCAATTTGAACTTCACTTTTGCAGCGAATTTCTCCATTTACAGTTGAAACATCGCCATCAACTCTTACTTCTCCACCAAGCCGAATAGAGCCATTTACACAAGAGACCTCGCGGGCCTTCGAGTTTCGATCCAAACTTATACTTCCATTTACGCAGGAGACTTCACCGACTTCACTGTTCTCACCTACATGTATTTCACCATTCACGGTGGTGCAGTTTCCATCAACAACCGCTTCATTGCCTACATTTATGGTACCATTTACAGAGCGTAAACTTCCCTTCCTGTGTTCTCCATCGCCAACTTTAATGCTTTTATTGATATGAGTGTCTGAAGATGCGCCACACGCCAACATCACAGTTGCTAAGGCTACTAAAGCAGTGTGTTTCATAAGTCTAATCTCCCAGGTCTTTTTTTTTTGTAAATTACTCATCATGGTGCTTTTATATAACCAAGTGCTATGCCACCTGAAAATACCATACCCATAAATAATTGTTAATAATGATTATACATATAGTATTCCAATGCTTTTTAGGGCCGTGATCAGGTCCAAAAGTCATCATAATGATATGTCACCATATCATCGTGATATAAGCGAGCTATTGTTTTTGGGGAATAACTATTCAAGTTTAAACAAATCTGGTAAAACTATCTGATTGTGCAATGCTGCCAGCGTGAGTGGCGCTGTATCTTTGAGATAGCTTTCCATTGACGTTATCTCGGCCTGGGGAATGGCATATCGACTCACGAATTTGATACTGAAAGGTGAATCTTCAGCTGAAGTGGTCGTCTGATTGTCGGCGACAAGTTCCTCAACCAACAGATCATTGGGATTAAGTATCCTAGTTGAATAGCCCCGATCCTCCAATAAGGTCTTAAAAACTTCAGACTGATATCCATAGTGAGTGCAACCAAGGAAGGCGAATACCTTTTTGGGCTCGTCCTCAAACCGCTGTAGTGCCTCGTCTACATATCCGCTTAGCAGTTTTCTACACTCCTCGCCACTGGCATCATTGGATATGGCGTGAGCTAATGCTGGACATGCCTGAGCGGATATAGCAGATGCATTGGCTGAGATTAGTCGTGGATATGAGTCGGCCTCTGTGGTGGTTTCTGTAGCAAAAATGATCAGCTTATGTTGGGGATATTTTTCCATCCCGGCATTGATCAGATCAACTCCGGCATCGACTATGCCCCTCACCTCAACGGTAGATTGGGAGGCAAAATCGGTAGCATCATAGATGACACTAAGCGTGTTGCAGGCGATAGCTATTTTATCAGGAGCATAACGATTAAATGCTGCTTTTAGGAATTGATCAAAGAGATCTATTCGCTCTTTTTGCGTTTTAAGCGAATTATAGCCAATACGGTCATCTGGGGTAGCATTGACGTAGAGCAATTCTATGCCTCGCGCCATGTTTTTCTGAGACAATGACTGTTCCAATCCAGCGCATACTGACAAACCACCCAGCCCCGAATCTGTAACCATCCAGCGCATGAGAAATTAAAGAAGCATCTTATGATAGTGACCCGTCATCAGGTCTTTCAATATGGGAGTATGAATGCGCTTCATCTCGGCTATATCCTGAGCGGGAAGTTCATAAGTAATAATGGGGATAGCTTGTTCCTTGCACCAGGAACCAAAAGAACCAGGTGTGGCGTAACCAACATCTGGCACCAACTCCAAACCACTTCGCAGTGCAATATCTTTGGCTATGGGTGAGATGTCAGGGTCATCGATGCAACCAAGAAAGCCATGAATTGAAACAATAAGTTTTGGCCTTATATCCTGTATCAGTTTTATGAGCGCTTTGGTCTCAGACTCTGAGGCAGCTCCATCTCCTGGGCTCAGTGCAATATTTTGGGGAGTATCTGGACGATTGCGGTAAAAAACAGGATCAGGAGACCAATTGGCTGTAGGGTAATTTCGGTTGAGATCAACCCCCCGTGAATTACAGCGCGTGCCTGCCAAAACTCCGTCCGGATTAGCAGTAAGAATGATTGAGGATTTTAATTCCTGATCTTGAATAGAACGAAGACACTCTGAAAGGAGTACGGTGGAAAATGACTCATCGCCATGGATGGAGCCCATAATCAAAAGTTTTGGTGAGCCTGAGAGCGGCTCATAAATCTCCAGCGCTAAACCCTTTTCGCTATACCCATACCCACGGGATATATATGTGAGGGGTCCAAACTCAGATGGAGAATGAGACATATATAAGTTGAATTAAACTCAGGCTTGAGCTTGAATATTATTCAATGGCTGAACTTTTGGAATATCCTGATTCTTACAAGGAATCGTAAAATAGAAGACGCTTCCTATTGGCTCCGCGTCCTTGTAGCCCACTTTTCCGCCATGTTGCTCTATGGTCATCTGGGAAACAGCCAACCCCAGCCCTGATCCGAGACCTTTGGCAGTTTTCCGAGAACTCAACTGGGCATATTTATCGAATAATTTATCCTGTTGATCTTTATCAACACCAGGTCCATTATCAGTCACTGAGAAATAGAGAAAGGGTTCACCACTCTTCTTTATTTCCTCAAGCTTCACATTGATCTTTGTTCCATTGGGCGTGTGCTCGATAGCATTTCCAATAAAATTGGTAATGACCTGTTCAATTTTCAATGCATCACAGTGACAAGAGGGCAGTCCATCTGGAGCTCCAAAGCTGACTTCAGTTTCATTCAGGTCAGCTACTGGCCCCAACATTTCAATTGATGTCCTGATGATGGGCTTGAGAGGTGTCTCAGTTTTATTGAGGACCATCTTGCCAGCTTCAAATTTAGAAAGATCAAGCATCTCATTCACAAGCTGTAACATTTTTTGGCTGGTTTTGCGAATGGTTACGGCAATTTCTTTGATGCGATCATAAGGTTTTTCACCCATTTTTAACAATTCAGCAAAGCCAAATACTGATGTGAGAGGGCTTTTCAGATCGTGGACCAACATGGCCGTAAAGTCGGCCTTAATACGTAAAGCCTGCTCCATTTTTTCTTGCTCGGCTTTTCGAATAAGCCGACTACGGTAGAAAACGAAGCCCAGGAAAAGAGCTAGAATGGCAAATGAAAATCCAAATACGACCCACATAACCGTAAAGGTTCTCTGGTATTCAATATCTTTTATAAACGCTTCACCCTTGAGCTCATCCAGCTCTCGATCACGTTTATCCAGCTCGTAGCGAATTTCAAGCTCAGCAACACGACGATTACTCTGTTGCCGGTTAATCTCATCTCGAGTCAGCTGAAGTGCTTTCTGATAAACCAGAGCTTGACCTGGTTGACCAAATCTCGAATAAGCCACGGTCAGCAGATGATTTGCCCTCTCAATGGTCAGGAAGTCTTGAATTTGCTCTGCAATGTTTAATCCTGCTGACAGGGATTGAATTGCCTTGGTTTGATCAGCCTGCTGCATGTAAAGATCACCCATTTGCAAATATATCTCAGCGGAAATGGCATCTTCACCCATGGATTCTGCCAGTTCCTGACCCTGTTCGTAGTAAAAGATCCCCTTGGGGGTATCACCCGATTCCTGATAGACTCTGGCGACATCGCTTAAGGCCAGGGCAATATCACCCTGATTTCCAATAGTTCGTTTCATTTCCAGGGCATCCAGGAAATATTCTTGAGCTGTGCTGAGTTGGAATTGATGGTAGTGAAGTTCACCCAAACTTGTATACAGGTTCGCCAGAAGATTGAAGGCGTCATTTTCATCAGCGATCACCAAGGCCCGTTCAAGATGAGTCTGAGCTTCTTCAAAACGGCGTAAAGCCATCAAGGTTTGTGCAAGTTTGTTCTCACTACGGAGTACACCTTCATGATCATTTAGCTTTTCATGAATTCCGAGGGAGCGTTCGAAGAAACGAAGGGCTTTATCGGTCTGACCCCACTGGGAAAAAACATCACCGATCATCATTACTGTGGACGCGACTTCTTCCTCTTTACTGATATCTTCAAATATCATGAGGGCTCGTAAAAAATAATCCAGGCTCTGGTCACTTTGGTTCAGCAGGCTGTAGGTTCGACCAATCGTCCTGAGTGTAATAGCGAGCTGATAATCATCAGAAACTGATTCAAAGATATTTAACGCCAGCATGGCGTGATCAAGAGCTTCCCTATAATTTGCCTGCTCGATGTAAAAGAGAGTCAGGTTGGTATGTGCGACGGCCTGACCATACTGATCCTGCAAAGAAATAGCTAAATCTAAGGCCAGGTTTGCATAGCGTTGGCTTTTGCCCCATTCCTTGCCGGCATGTGCCTCTGAGAGTTGATTCATTAAATCAACAGTCTCTCCCTCTGTGGTGCTACGAAGTATTTTTTTGAGACTGTCAATTTCAGCAGATTCATCAGCGTAAAGTCCTGAGACCATGAATATGAAGAGACTCGCAGTTAGTAATCTGACCAGCACTTTGATAATCAATATGACTCCACTAAATTTTTTACTATCCCAAGGTTCACATAAACCTTACAAAAATTAATCGAGCTTCAATGTAGCACATATATAACAGTGTGTCAATTTGTTGCTACTTTATTCTGTATAAGGATATTACTTAATTTCCCATTTGATTTGGAAACAAATATCTTGTTTTTATATTTACATACATATGAATAAATATTTATGCATGCTCCTAATATGGGCCGTATCGCTATCTGCACAGGGAATTAATGCAGAAATCAAACTTGATGTAAAAAATCTTGATGATGTTCCACGCCAGGCTGTCTCCCAACTGGACTCTGATATTGCCTATTACATTGAAAATACTGAATGGACATTTGAAGATTTGCCAACTGACTTTACCATCCAGGCAACGATTTATCTGGATAGTTACATCGAGTCGGGTTCCCAGAAAATTTATACAGGTAAAGCTTTCTGGGGAAATGGTGATGACCAAAAGTACTTTGATAAAAGCTGGCAGTTCACTTTTAACCAGGGTGATGCGCTTATACGTTCGAGAAGTTTTAATTCTCTCACCTCATTTTTGGATTATTGGGTGCTGACAATACTGGGCGGGGACCTGGACACCTGGAGTCAGTTTGGTGGTAGTCAACTCTATACAGAAGCACGCCAGGTTGCTCGCAATGGCTCCAATGATTCGTTTTCCCTTGGATGGAAAGACCGATTGGAAGACATCGAAAAATTGAGTCGAAGCCAGAATTTCAGAAAAATGAAATTCGCTTATTATGAAACTATTGATCAGTGGGATTCAGGAAACAAAGATGAGGCTCGCGAAACCCTGATCGAATTGATGCAAAATTTGGAGTCCAGTATCAAACTGCTAGATTCACGCATCATTACTAAAAATTTTCTAAATGCCAAGCACGAGGAATTAGCAAGCTTCCTATATGAAGTCGGTGAAGTTTCCTATTTACAGCGACTGAGTAGAGCCGATGAGGATCATCGCGATCATTATGATCAGATCTTGATTGACTGGTAAAGCAACTATGGCAGCAGCCTCACCTTTACTTCTTTTCACCTCCTTTATCATATGATTATTCTAAAAACCAAGCGTCTCTTGCTTCGGAGGATGACTCTGGATGACAATGATTTTATCCTCGATCTGCTAAATAGTCCAAAGTGGATTAAGTATATCGGTAGCCGCGATATTGACACACTTGAGCAAGCCAGAGATTATCTGGAGTCTCGTGTTATACCGAACTACGAAGCTCTGGGATTTGGGTTTTACATCATTGAAAGGCTGACTGATCAAATTCGGATTGGAAATTGTGGCCTCACGCATCGGGCTGGCATGGAACATGCAGATATTGGTTATTCCCTCCTTGAGCAATATGAGGGACAGGGTTATGCCTATGAAGCGGCCAGTGCAGTATTGAATTACGGTTTTGAAACCCATAAGTTGGACCATCTCGAGGCTATTGTAACAAGCGAAAATCATCGTTCGCAGCATTTGTTAAAAAAGCTGGGGATGCATTACAAAAAAATGATAGAATTACCCGATGATGATGAGGAATTGATGCTTTTCGGAATTGACGCACCAATAGAGGAGAACATTGGATGAGACTGATCAAATCACTCTTGATAATGAACTTGTTAATTAGTCTAATTAGCTGTCAGGATGCACTCACAAATGATGAATGGTTGGCCACATTACCCTCCCCCTGGACATTGACTCCTGAACAGATGAGCGAAACACTACCACAATTTCAACAACGCTTTCCTGATTTTCAACAACGTCTTAAACATATTGCCTTGTGGCGGGTTGGCACCCCTTATGAAATCTTTAAGTTAGGTGAAGAAGTCGAGCCAGATCTTGACCCGATTATCCGGTATGACGTTTCCGACTGTACTGGTCACAATCTTACATCGCTGGCTGCAGCAAAAAGTTCAACCTGGGAAGAAACCCGGAAAAACATGATCCAGCTGCATTACAAGGCAGATTCCAATGGCATCAAACAGCCCACATACAGATCGAGATGGCACTATACTGTTGATCGAATTACTATGAATCCCAATACAGTGGACATAACCCAGACTTTGCTCCCCAAAACAGCACTTGATTCAGTGACTATCACTTTGAATCAAAAGGAAGACGGAGAGGAATTTCTTGACCTGGGCTGGAATCGTAATATGACTGCCTACTATATACCCAACAATGAGATCACACCAGAACTCATGGCCAAATTACCCACTATGGCAGGTGTTACTTTTGTAAAACCAAATTACTTTAAAATGGGAATCGTCATGGGGCATGAGGGGATGATAATTGATGGAAAATATCTTGTCCATGCCTCACAAAGCGCAGGTGCAACAGTAAAGCTGGAGTTCCTGAAGTATTACTTCCCTGAAGAAGGTCCGTTTTTTGGTGGTATCATGATTTTTGAATTTAAAGAAAATAGCTAATAATATTTGGGGAACCTTATGAACATGATAACCAAAACATTATCCACCACACACCGAAGCCAATTTTTCAACATCACTTCCCTGGTTATGGAAGCATTGGCTGAGAGTGGTGTAAAATCCGGAATCCTGACAGTCTTTGTTTCACACACAACTGCGGGTATTACAATCAACGAAAATGCTGATCCTGATGTAACAAGAGACCTCATCAATATTCTCGACCGAACCATTCCCTGGGATCACTCCGATTATAAACATTTTGAGGGAAACACTGCAGCTCACATGAAAGCGTCTCTCATGGGCAATTCCACTCAGATTATTGTTGAGGAAGGTCGATTACAGCTCGGGACTTGGCAGGGAATCTATTTTTGTGAATTTGATGGACCGCGTGAACGAAAAATTCGTGTGAAGGTAGTAAGTTAGTTATCTAGGGAATTTTATTCCTAAAAAGATCCTTGGAGAATTTGGCGCCACTATCAGGATGTTTCAATGATCTCATGAGGACAAAACTGTAGAGAAGTGGATTAATCTCCTGGATCTCATCCAAAGCCGCGATAATCTCTTCATCTAGATATCCTAACAAACCAAGAGCATAGTTTTGATTTAAAATATCAACAGCGGGTAGCGGATAGTCACTGCCATACAACAGCCTGGGATGTAGATCCTGGCGTGCAAGAATCCCCTTCAAAGAATTTCCAACTTGGTTGACCAGGGTCATTCCAGAAATATCAGCAAATAGCAACCCTTCATAAACAGGGTCATCAAACAGACGCATAAAAAGTGAGAAATTGTCAACTTCTGGAAGATGGGATTCATCCAGATCCTGAGATGTCCCGGATGTTGCGCAATGGCAGACGATGACTTTTACCTGTGCATCAAGTGCTCGGCGCAATAACAGTGGATTACCAAGATGCTGTCTACCCTGAGAATCCAGAGCTAGTTCTGTGCCAGCATGACTTAGGAGCACCATATCCAGACGCTTCATCGCGGCATAGAAAGGGTCACACAGGGGTGAAGATGGGTCAATTCCCTGTGCATTTGGTAACCATTTAACAACCCGGATGCCTTGATTTGCCCACTTCTTAAGCTCAGCGACAGCATCCAGTCGATAGGGGTGGATGGATATTACAGGGACAATTTTGTCAGGGTGATTTTGCCCCAATCTCACGACATATTCATTGGGAACGTAAATTTCATAGTTATCTGGATCTTGCTCTCCATTTTCCTTGTAGAAATGGTCTAAAGCCAGGCTATTGACACGAAATTCGCCAGGGATTTTTCCGATTTGCGCCAGGAGATACTGCATATATTGTTCATCGGCCAATGCCTCATTTGTAACACTTCCAGCATCCATGAAATAATTGAATCGAGTAAGCTTGAAGGGGTGCAAATAGGATCGTGTATCAGGATGTACTTCGATGCCACTCGAAGTATTTCCCAATCCCAGGATATGAACATGGTGGTCCACAAGTGTGTCACCCTGAAAAGGAGCGAAGGCACTATCAACGAGAGCTTGTGCCTGCGGGCTTAATGCTTTGTTAATATCTGGGACAAGATCAGTATCGCACCCTGCGAGGGTCAGGACGACAAGGACCGACAGCAACTTTGCATATAAATGGAAAAGGGAGCGCGGTTGCACTCCCTTTTCCCATATAGTCAGATGTCTAGAGTTTAGTTTCAGCAACCACACTTGAGACATGTTCAGCAGTTACTTTAAGAGCTGCTTTTTCATTATCATTCAGTTTGACTTCGATAACTTTTTCGATTCCGCCTGCGCCAATAACACAGGGAACACCGATAAATAAGCCATCAATATCGTATTCACCCTCGCACAATGCTGCGCTTGGGATGACACGTTTTTTGTCCAATATGTAGGATTCAGCCATTTCGATGGCAGACTGAGCGGGGCTAAAGAATGCGGAGCCGTTGCCCAGCAGCTTGACAATCTCACCACCGGCCATTCTGGTTCGTTTTTCAATAGCTTCCAAAGTCTCGGCATCCAATAATTCTGTTACCGGAACACCACCCACCGTTGCCAGACGAGTCAGGGGAACCATGGTATCACCATGTCCACCAAGAACGAGGCAGGAGACATCCTGTGTTGAGTAACCAGTTTCCATAGCAATAAAAGCTTTGAAGCGTGAGGAGTCTAATGCGCCAGCCATACCAATAATTTTATTCTTTGAAAAACCGGAGACTTTGTAAAATGCGTAGACAATGGCATCCAAGGGGTTGGATACAACAATCACAAATGCATTGGGGGCATATTTTTTAACATTCTCAGCGACATTCGAAATGATTTTAAGATTGATTCCCAGCAAATCATCGCGAGACATACCTGGCTTGCGAGGGACGCCTGCAGTAATAATAATCACATCTGAATCAGCTATATCTGCATAATCACTGGTTCCAGTAATATTGACATCATAGCCTTCCAGGGGACGCATTTCCATTAGATCCAGGGCTTTTCCCTTAACCGATCCTTCAAAGTCAGGGATATCTAAAATAACAACATCACCCAATTGTTTCTGGGCAGAGATAAGTGCCAAAATCTGGCCGATCTGTCCACCACCGATAAGTGATATTTTTTTTCTACTCATTTGCAACTCCTTATGACAGGTTAGAAATAAATTCTTGATTGTTAAAATGGTTCAATTCTTATGCCAGAATAGCGTACTTTCGCAAGTATTGTCAAGGTGATTGGCTGTCCCCTGTCCGCTTTCCTCCCTTGATAATAGTTTCCCAGATATCTTCGATCACTTCAGCTGGAAGTTGTCCGGCTGATTTTTCAATGAGTCGATTTATCAAATCTTTTTCCCGCTCAGGCGTAAATAAAGGAATGTCTTGCTCCGTTTTTAGGCCTCTAATAATAATAGCCTGGTCGATTCTGTCCTGAATCAGATTCAATATTTTTAAATCGAGGTCATCTATTTTTTTCCGATGTTCGGATATTTTCTGTGTCATGGATGCTAATATAGACGAAAAGCTCACTAGCCGAGACTCATTTTCAATTCCTAATTCGTAATTCATAAATCCTAATTACATTGTAACCATGGTTAAACGTACTTTTTTTGCTGAATGGATACTCCCCATTGTCTCTGAGCCTATCCGAGACGGCTATATCTCCATCGCTGATGGAAAAATTATCGCTGTTGGTAAACAGAGCGATTTTACTGGAGATAAGAAGCTGGCTCATGATCTTGGTCATTCTGTAGTTTGTCCTTCTCTGGTGAATGCCCTATTCCACCCGGATTACCCTGTAGCCGATCCACAATCAACACCTCGAGGTTCTTTTTTGAATTGGCTTCATTCAGGCAAAAATGCTTCGCGGCTTAGTTCAAAACTTGAAGTGGAAAGCGAACTTCTCAGCGCCATCAAGCGAGGTTATGACTATGGAACCGCCGCCATTGGTATCCGTACGAGGCACCCTGAAATCAGTCAGCACCTCGAGAATTCAGGACTCTATTCAGTCGTTTTTGAAATGTTACATGGTTTTCGGGATGGTAATGCCTTTGAAATCTGGAGTAATCGAGGTCAATTTACCAACACTGCTTTAACCCGCTTCCATCACGCCGGGGAATTTTTATTTAATCTGGGACCAGAAGTTTTCAGGCAAATATCCCGATCCGAAGAACGTACTGCCTTGCCCATGTCCTTTATGAAAGAGGAGGATATCTTTTTCCTAAAGGGACAGGGCCGCATATATCAATATCTCCTGGGTAAAGCGGATATGGACTACAGATGGCAACCACCACGCACTTCTCCACTCAGATATTTTGTGAATAACGCCTTCGCTGCCAAAGAAACCATTTTAAGTCAAGTAATCATGCTGGAAGAGGATGAATTGGATCTGCTCAAAGCCCGATCTGAGGTTTTCCATATGTGCCTACATCCACGTTTCGATCGTCAATGGGAGCTAGGGACTGCACCTGGTCAATTGATACAGAATAAGGGTTTTAATATTTGTCTGGGCACTTTTGCAGAGCATATGGATATTCGAGCTGAGATGAGATCCGCTTCAGCTGAATATGGTTTCCGACCTGAAGAAATAATTAAGATGGCAACTCTCAATGGAGCCAAAGCGCTTGGTCTGGTTGATAAAATCGGAAGTATTGAGACGGGGAAGGATGCCAAGATTTTTTCCATTCCCTCTACCACCACTATTTCTGATCCCTACGATATCATTCTGTTTACCAACGAACAACTTCGTCAGGTATCCTGAACCAAAACCTCTTTAAATAAAAAGAGCCGATAAAATTCGACTCTTTCAATCAAACTTAATTTAAACTTAGTTTAAAAGGTCCAGCGTAAACCAAGGGTAGGAAGTGCCTGAACTCCATCTGCCCCAAAAACAAAATTATTACTGATCTCCACTTCACCTCCGATGGAAAGATGCTCGTTAGCATTATACCAGATTTGAGGTTCGCTCAGAACCACTATTTGCTTATCATCTGTTCCAAATTCATCTTGCGAAAAGACATCAATAAATCCCGAAAATTCAATATTCCCATCCATGAGGGGTACAAACCAGGTTGTGGTCAGCTGAAAATCAGGTGAATCTGCTCCCTGGGAGGCACGATAGAGAATATCGATTGGCATCGCAATAAAACCCAGGTCTAGATAGTAATTGATTCCTGCAAGCCAAACTTGACCCAGCGAGCCAAAGTTAGCCACACCATCATTATACTGTACGGTAGCGGAAAGGTTATTAATCGGTAGCGTGAAAGCTCTGGCAATTTCCCAGTATGAGAGTGAGACACCTCTAACACCTGGAGCTGCGTATTCCATATCTACAAACCAGAAAGTGGAACCGTATTGGTCTGGTTTAAACATCTCAAGGGTGGTAACAAAGTACTCCCTATCACCAGATGCTTCATAGTGAAGCTGAAAATTTTGAGCTGTGATGAATGTACTGAGTATTATAGTGAGACAGACGATTTTATGAAACATGCGTTTCTCCTATGTTAATTAGTTAATCTACATTTTACGAATGAATCGACCGGGTTCGCTGGTATCCTCAGTGAATTTCATGCGCCGCAAGTAACGCTGATGAACAGGCACGTTGCAATAGGCAACATAAGTATGAAATCCTTTTTCCTGTACCATTTCACGGAACTCCCGGAAAAAATAGCGCGCACTTTCATAATCACGATACATGGGTATTTCATAATCGAGATGAATTTGAATAATACCTTGCTCCAGTCGCTCATAAATAAAAAGGCCTACGGGGACCACATTTCTGGTAATAAATACAGATCGGAATTGTTTTAAATCGTCAACAACTACATCAGGGAAATGTTTTCGTATATCATGTAAATAAAATTCGATAAAACGAGGTAAAAATATACTCGTATCCCAGGAGATGGGAATGAGATGGAAATGCTCCTTTGTAAGGGCAATCCGCACGAGATAGTAGATATTCACGCCGACGATAAAGCCATTCACGACCAAAATCGGATATAGTTGCAGGATTGCTCCATAAATGGTAAAAGCTATGGCGCCAACCATATTTATCCATCTTAAACGACGGATGTTTGTCATGGTCAGCGATACGGCCACGACAACAGAGGCAATATATCCTAGCCATTCTGTCCACTCGATTATCATAATAGTGTCAGGCTCCCATCATTTCCATTCAATTTTACATTGGCACCCAGCGGCAGGGTCATTTTGCGCATCCCGTGCCCATAGGCCATATCTGACACGATGGGAAAGTCTACTTCGCCGATAATATCCTGGACAAGTTCCTCCAGAAGAAAATCATCATCATCACTATTTTCCCAGGTATCAATAAACTGACCCAACATGAGTCCGTTAATTCGATCTTCCCCGTGGAAAAAGCCAGCCATTTTGAATTGACTGAGCATGCGATCCAGATGTTGTACATTCTCGCCAATATCTTCCAGAACCATGATGCCACCTGCTACATCTGGAAAATATGGGGTTCCCATGAGATTGTTGAACAATGACAAGCAACCACCTACCAGGGTTCCCTCACCCAGTCCCTCGGATAGAATTGAATGGGGCATATCACCGGGGTTTTTAAGAACCTGTCCTGGCATTGGCTTACTGATCAAATCCCAAAAGACCTGTTCAGTATAGGGATCAATACCTTCTTCAGCGGCCATTTCAACTGCTGCCATCACACCAGATATTCCTACCAGCCCTGTCTCCACTGCGAGCGCGCATTGCAAAGCGGTTATATCAGAATAACCAATGAAAAACTTGGGATGCCGAGCAATGAGTTCATAGTTCAGGTCATCAAGAAAGCGCGGGGTGCCATAGCCTCCCCTGCTACAAATGATAGCATCAATTTCATCATCCTCAAAGGCCCAGTGGATATCAGCCAGCTGTTCAGGACCATGTCCAGCAAGATACTTATTCTTACCGCGGAGGTTGGGACCTTCTTTGATTTTGAATCCCCTGGAACGGAGATAGTCCAGCCCACGGTCAAGCCTTTCAGCTTTTGGGGTTGAGGCTGGTGAGATTACGGCAAAAGTGGCACCGGGCTGAATAGGATCAGGGGTAATCATGGAACTTCCTTACTTCAAAAAAAGAAGGGCACTCACAGGGAGTGCCCTTTTCAAAATGTTTTTATAGATCGTTTAGAGCTTTTTTGGCCTCCGCTTGCAAACCACGATCGCTTTCACTTGATGCATTGGTATTGATAGCCATATTGAGCCAATCAGCAGCGGCTTTTTCATCGTCAAGCTCATCGTAACAGTATCCGATGTAAAGCATATTGCGGATATCTTTTTTATCCAGATCATGAGCTTTCTTAAAAAATTCCAGGGCTTCCTCAAATGAAGCTTCTGGGGGTGTGGCGTAAATTATACTGGCAATCTGGCGTTCAATCCATGATAAGTCGGACAGGGCATAATGCCAGCGACCCATGACATGGTAATTCCCAGCATTTGAAGGATCATACTTGATTGCCAACAGGGTATGATCTCGCATACCATAGGAATTTTTAATTTTCTGTTCGGTGCCTTCGGCTTCACCAATCTGACCATGATGAATGGCATACCATTTATGTCCACCAGCACTCTTATCATTCAGGGCAAGTGCTTTTTCTGCATAGGTCCTACCATCATAGATGTACTGTTTTTTATATTCAGCATCGTTGGGTTTACGATCAGCAAAATCAAAAAATCCGCGACTGATCTTCCACAATACTTCTTCATTTTGACCATCGAGCTGCTCAGCTGCTTCGAGGAGCTTCATGGTGGCTTCGAAATCCTTAGCATCGTGAGCAACTTCTGCCTGCATCAGCAAGTCAGCAATGGGATCTACTAGAACTTCAGTGTCTTCTACAGCATCCTGGGCGACACCAAACACGGCCAAACTCAGGATCAACAATATTGAAATACTTCTTATCACACTATCCTCCTTATTCATTATTCCTGGATAATATCATGGTGATCAAAGAGCACTACTCGCTGCACCATCTTGCCTGTGCCGTCAAACTCTGCCAGCACGGTACGATTCTCAGAATCAATGTATTTGTAGCGACGCTCAGTTAGAATTTTGTCTGCCAGATCATCTCTGAGGATTTCATGATCTTTGCGTCGATCTTCCCGATACAGAGTAACTCGGGAGAAAAGTGTTTGTCCCATCACGCCTACGATGAAATAACCTGTTTCGCGTTCAAATTCGTTGTATTCCCTGCGAATCATAAAATTAGAATTGGCAGGGACAAAAGTGTTGCCGAAAATAGTCCGGAATAGAGCCATCTCAGTGGGGTCATTCTGGAATTTGCTTTCCTCTCGGAGACGTCCTGTGGCATCAAACAGTTTGCTGGATAGATGATTTCCATATTCATCATATTCATTCTCTATGTGTTCATGGAGAGCATGCTTTTCGTCGAATCGTTTGATTAATACCGGGTTTTCATCAGTGAGGATAACCTGAGTAAATGATTTATCTTTCAAGACCTTCAAAGGTACGGCCTGCCCTGACCCGGGTTTGCCCCAACCTGCATAGCTATAGCTTGAGTCCTGTGCCTGGACACTTAAGCAAACGAGTGTAATAATAAATCCGATAAACGTTTTCATGTCTGGCTTAAAAACTACACCTCCTGTTAAAAATACAAAGTACTATGTGAATTGGATGGGATGGACCTAGGTTTTGCGTTCCTTCTTCTTGGCTGCTGGAAAAAGGATATTATTGAGGATTAATCGATAACCCGGTGAATTCCGATGCAAGGATAGCTGTGTTGGAGGATCCCCCACAAAGTGTTGATAGTCTTCTGGATCATGACCACCAAGAAAAGTGAAGGTTCCCTTTCCCAGAGCCCCGTGGATGTATTTTACCTGTTCCTGGCCCGGGACATCACCCATAACCACCACATGCTTTTTAATCGTGGATCTTCGAAAACCTGTTGTTTGCCCCATGAAGCCTTTAATCACAGCGACATGATTCTGGGTGAGCATGGTGGGTACAGGATCCCATTTTGCAGAGAACTCAAAGAGGGTGAAATAGTCAGCCTCAGCTCCTCTAGTTCGTGGTCGATCGCTGGGTGGTTCATCAATATTACTATACTCATATACCATGGGATCGGTAATCAGTTGATAATTCTCAAACGCCATGGTTTTCCCAAATGCCAGTTTAGACTGAGCATGAGGATCAACTGGATCATGATCATAAGGTGTAGCTACTATATCCACTCCCTCTGCAGATAAAGCTATGTCCAGGGCATCCGTCGCACTACACATGGCAAACAGAAAACCTCCATTGAACACATAGTCCCGAATTCTTCGAGCAACCGCTTTTTTCTCCTCAGAGACACTGGAGTAGCCTCTCAGAGTGGCAAAAGCTTCATATTCAATTTGTTGTTTTCGGTACCAGGCAGCATTACGATAATTGCGATAGAATTTTCCATACTGCCCTGTAAAATCTTCATGGTGCAGGTGCAGCCAGTCATAATCACTGAGTTTCCCATCCAGAACCTCGGCATCCCAGATCACCTCATATTCAACTTCAGCATATTCCAGTGCTAATGTGACTGCATCATCCCAAGGCTGTTTCCCAGGTGGTGAATAAACGGCAACCTTTGGTGCCTTTTCCAGGAGGACAATATCCATATTATTGGCTTCAATAGTTGCATAAATATTAATCTCGGCGCCAGGGGGGGCTGTCTCAAATTTCACATCCCTTAATCTCAATTCTCGAACGATATCTGAATAATTATCGATAAGAAAACTCCCGCCACGATAATTCAACAACCATTCGATGTCGATATCGCGCTCCAGAACCCAAAAAGCGACGCCATACGCTTTGAGATGATCGGTTTGGGTTTCGTCCATTGGGATCAAAATCTTTTGTGAACACAGCGTACCCACCAGTAGAAATATTCCTAATAATTGTTTCAACCACATCATGAACCACCACCTATTAGACTTCTTAACCTGATTCTCAGCTCTTGAATACCAAGATATTGAGGGTGATTGATGATCACTTCCTCATAGAATGGAATAGCAGCCTGAGGGTTATTTTGTGTGAATTGAAGATCTTCTCCTCGCCAGACCAGGACATGCGCTCTCCACGGTGAATCGGAATAGGTACTCAAAAAGTTGTCCATCGCTTTGACTGCATCGTTTGAATTACCCAGAGCCAGGAGGATCTGAATTGATCTCACACCGGCTTCATCTGCAATGGAAGTTGACCCACCTCGAATGTCCCCGAGAGTTTTGATAGCTTCTGTGAGTTTGTGCTGGCTCACAAATCTTTCTGCTTTCAGATAACTTTGTAGTTGAGGGTCATTTTCCTCACCGTTGCCTTCCAGCAGTGCCATCAATTCAAGACCGTCATTAAATATTGGGTCTGCAGGAGATGCGGCACCGCTCAAATTGAGTAATTCCTTTTTTAAGCGAGGAAGGTCACCTTGATGAATTCTGATTTTGATTCTGGAGGCAACAATTTGTGGTGCATCCTCATCGAGGTTCAATTTACCCACAATCTCATCGAGAGTACGGATGGCAGCGGAAGTATCACCCTTTACCAGCCAGGCATCCACCAATCTTCTACCCCCTGCCAGTCGAATATCATTGCGAGGGGCATTGGAAAAAATGTTTTGAAAGCCACGAATGGCGCGATCCACATCACCGCTCACCATCAATTGAATTTCGGCTATGTGAAACGAAGCTTGAAACGCCTCATGGGTGCGAGGGAGCAACGTTTGCAAACTATCATAAAGCTTCAATGTCCTTCCCAGCGAGGCATCCTCATCACTGGGGAATCTAACATCAAGATCCAAAAATTGATTCCCCTGGAAATAACCACTCAAGGATTTATAGCTTTCCTCTCGATGGAGTCGGTTTTCATAGGTGGATGCCAGGTTAAGAAGTGCTTCACCAATTTGACGCTTATCCCTACTGTTTGCAGAGATAAATAGAAATAAATCAGCGGCAGGAACCCAGGCCTGCTCAGCCATTAGATCGTTGGCGATTGCCATGACATGTTTCATGGAACGACTTACATCGGAAGCAAGAATGGTCCGGGCACATTCTGCATAGTGCTGTTCATGGAGAAGAATTTTTGCCTGAGCCAAAACCAGAGTTTGATGTTCCCCAGGTAGTGCCATTCTCTGCTTCATATTGGCATTTATCAGCTCAAAGGCGCCGTCATTTTCAAGAAGTCGGATGAGTTGATTGCTTATGTGGTCCAACATGCCTGGATTTTTGTCAAGATGGGCGAGGTATTCCCTGCTGGCCAGATCATAATCATGCGCTGCAGCATATATGCGTGCCAGATCAAAGGCAAAAGCCTGAGGGTCATTTAAAGTAATTCTGCTCTCATTTAATAGCTCAATGGCTTCAGTAGTTGCACCAGCTTGAAGCATAGCATTGGTAAGGGAGGTATATGTAAATTTGTCATTCCGGCTTTTCTGAATAATCCGTTGCCAATCCTGTACAGCTTCCTCTTTCCGATCAAGTAAATAGAGCAAACGGCCCTTCTCAGCCAAAAGACGTGTATTCTTTGATTGGGTTTTGAGAATATCCTCCAGGATTTCAAGCAGAACCAGAGCATTCTCCGGACCTGGCATGAGATTGCTTACTCGGAAATAGACATTATAATTGCGTGGATTTTTATACAAGATTTCGAGATAGATATCCACTGCTTCTTCAGTTCTACCAAGCCGGGCAAGAGACGATGCCCGCTGCTCTAATATCTGATCCTTTGACCTGGTTCGACCTGGTAAGCTTTGTGCATTTGCAGTATCCAATACCAGTAAAGGTATGGATAGAATAACAAGCAAAAGTCCTGTGATGACTCTATTCATTGATTTCAGCCTCCAGCCGATTGAAGTATTCGCGGATCAGAGCTTGCTCTTCCCGCGTGTAATCCTGTTTAAGGCTAAATATCAATTCCTCGTAGAGCTGATTACGAGTTTCACCGAGATCTTCAGGTAGTTCATCCCTACCAGTCCAGAATGGATTCGACCCAGCTGTCTCGGATTTCCTCTTCTTGCTGAAATCTTTCTTGGTAGCAGATCGCTGGGCATCCAGGAGTCTACTAAGTATGCGCTCCTGTTGCTCGTGAATCTTTTGAGAGGGTCTTTTCCCCTGCAGCTTTTTAGCGACCTCTTCCATTTCATCACCAATTTTACCCAGATCTCCAAGCATGCGGGAATCTGAGCCCATGCCATTCTCAATCTGTTTGAGTGCCTCACGCAGTTGCATTTGTTGGCGGGCGAGTTGTTGCATCATGGAGGGACTTCCAGCACCCATTTGCATCATGGTTTGCTGATTGAGACCCTGTTGTTGTCCGGCCATTTGCTGCAATTGCTGCATATATTCGCTAAAACCACTGGATTCCCCAGATTGCTGGAGTGATTCCATGGAATTGGCCAATTGTCGGGCCATGCGATTCAAGCTTTCTCGTGCAGCAGCCTGTGATTGTGAGGATTGCCGGGGATTTCTCGCTTCAAGACCTCTGATAGCTTCCTGCATATGGGCTTGTATGACACCCATGGATCGACCCATTGAAGGTGAAACGGCAAATGTTTTGTTACCCAAATCCTGAAGTTCTGCAGCCAATTGCTGCAGACCCTGCATGAGACCCATCTGTGAATCGGCATAATCCCTGAGCAGTGAACTCTGGCGTGAGGTCCTGGCGGTAGGTCCTTCCAAATCCTCCTGGGACTGCGAAAGTCTTAAGGTCTTTAGCAAGGCTGATCGAAATTCAGACATTACATCTTCCATCATTTGCTGCTGCAATCCCGCTTGCATCTCGCTTGATTGAGCTGCCATCTTTTTCAATGACTTCTCGGCTTGCTCTGAAGGAGGCATAGCTTTGGACATTTGACCGGATTCCATGAGCGAAGCCGCTTCATCCAAATTTTGACTAATTTGCTCCTGCTCCATTTGATCCTGTAATTCCTGAACAGATTCAGAAGAGAGGCCTTCAGATTGGTTTAGAAGATCCTCTAAAGTCTCTGCTAATTCTTGAGCTTCATCAAAATCATTTGATATTTTCTCTTCCTGCATAGCTGCATCAGCTGTGTCACCATCCTGAATATCGGAGTTTAAAGTTTCCTGTCTTTCGGCCAGATCATTCAAGCGGGTAGCCAGCTCATCGATTTTTTGCTCAATCTCAACCTGTTTGAATATCTCCAGTGTACGCTCCACGCTTTTCTGAAAATTTTCCATGGCAGCCTGAAAATCCTCAAGGGCAGCTTCCATCTCCCTGGGATTGTCTTTTTCCATGGCTTCCTGGAGACGTTCCATGGCTTCCTGAAGTTCTGGAGTAATGAGTTGCTCCATAAGTTGTTGGAGTTCTGCATACTTATCCAGGGTCTCATCGCTAAAAAGGTTCTGCTCTTCGGCGGAGGTCATCATCTGATCTAACTGTTCACTGATGTTATCCAATTGTTCTTTCAGGTCTTTGACCTGCTCAATGGCCTCACTGGCTTCCTGTTGTTGTTCCCAGGAAAGATTAGGATCCTTTTGTACTTCCAGGGCTAATTCGCTCACCTTTTCTTTGATTTCCTTAACGACTTCAAGGATATCTTCCTGCTCTTGCTTGACCTGTTCGTTACCCTGAGCAATTTCCTCAAACATCTCATCCAGGGAAGGCAATCGAGCTAACCATTTTTGGGAGGATGCCTTTTGATACCCATCCACACTATTGTTATCCCAAACGGTATACCAATATTGTATGGCATCTTCGGGCATCATACTCACATCATTCAAGTCCCAGGGAAAGTTAAATTCCAGAGAGCTCAGATCGGTTCTGGGTAAATCAATCTTCACTTTATAGACTGATGTGTCTACCATGAGATAATCAGGATGTTGTATCTGGTAGTTTAGCTCCAGGCTGGAGAAGCCAAAATCATCATCCAATTTCAAACGGGTAGGCAGAATCATCTTATCACCAATGATCACATCCTGGCCAGGAACTAAAACTCTGATAATGGGTGCAATATCTGTGGCGACATAAATGGGATAGACCAATGGGTCCAGATTATTGACATCCTCATGATCTACCAGCTCAATCCAGACCTGGTCAGCCTTATTGAGGGTAAACGCGGCCTTAAAACGAGTTCCCATCATCTCAAGTGGGATTGATTTCGAATTTTCGAAATGAAGTACTCCAGAGGCGATATCTTTCGAAGCCAGTCCCTCAATACTTATACGAGAGCCTCTAAATCCGCTCATGTCCATGATGTTGCGGGTAAATATTTCTGTTGGTAGCCTTGTATATGAAGGAGGTCGAATGCGAACAGTTAAATCCTGGACCAATGGACGATTGATAACCTGGATATTCACCTCATTTGAGAGGATCTCTTCCCAGGGTTCCCATGAGCGATTGTTAGCAACCCGGGCAATCGCTGTAAAACTATTCAGCAAATGATTCATGGGCAGCTTGAAATTTTTATCCGTTACATCCAGAGGGAAAATGCTAGTGTCTTTCCGAGTTTGGATAATCAACTCAACTTTATTTATTGCTCGTCCGCTAATAAGCCCTGTTAAAATGAGGCTATCACCTGCTAATACCTGATGTGTCGTTGTGTTTAGATTCAATTGAAGGGGTAATGGATATTCAAAGGCGACTTCAGGTTGACTCAGACGAGTAATGGCAGCATTTGTATCCTGAAAATTAATAACGTACAGCAAGAGAAGTATAGCGATGCCAATGCCAGTTCTCTTCAGGTAGTAGTAGATTTTGTCGGTTGGGAATAATAGACCACCAGGAACCTGTTCAATGACCTTAATACCTGATTGAACAGCTGCTTGATGCAGACTATCAGAAATACCATCAGGGGTTTCCCTGTTACTCAGTTGAACTGCATTTAGAATCCGATCCCCAATTTCAGGGAGTTTTTCGCCGATTTGGAGAGCCAGATTTTCTGGTTTGGTGGATTCAATTTGCTGTCTTTTTAACAGCCAATATATCCCCAGAATCCCTCCCACTAAAAGCAGACCCAGGCCACCTAATACGCTGAGAAAAAATGTTTTAAATTCTGGAGAGAAGTAGCGAAAGCTTTCCAACCACACAAAAAGAGCCACCAAAATTGAAATGAGAGTAAATCCAGCAACTCCCAATAGGGCACCTTTTCCCCGGGCTTCACTCCGGGCATGTTGAGCCAGTTGCAGGAGCTCTGGAGTGGCAGTTGCAGCCTGTGCTGCTGGAGAATTGATCGGGTGAGTCATGTCTTAATGGGTAAACGCATAAATTAGAATATTCGTGCCCATCTCCAGGGCAGCGCGGTGCTTCTTTTCCCCATCTTTGTGAACTTCAATGTCTTCCCAGCCATCTCCCAGATCACTTTCATAGGTATAGAGAGCAATGATACGACCATGATGAAAGAGTGCCAGGGCTTGAGGGGCTTTTTCATCATGCTTATGAATCTTTGGTAAACCGTTATTGATAGAAAAATATGAGCTGAAAAGCGGATGATCATGTGGTAACTCAACCCATTCCTTTTTGGGAAACACCTTTTTCATCTCCCTGCGGAACGATGCATCCATGCCATAGTTATCATCGGCATGCAAGAAGCCACCTCCAGTCAGATAGTCCCGAAGTTTATGTACCTCTTCTTTACTGAAATTCACATTACCGTGTCCCGTCATGTACAGGAAGGGATGATTATACAGGTCTGTATCCGTGATCTTGACTCTCGATTCTTCAGGATCCACACGAATGTTGGTTTCACTACTGATAAAGTGAATAAGGTTGGGGAGTGAGCTGGGATTTGCATACCAGTCACCACCACCATTATAATGTAAGCGCGTTATATGCAGGTCCTGAGCAGTGAGCGATGTAAGCCCCACAGCCAGGTATAAAAGACAGGCCATTTTAGTCTTCATATTCATAGAATTTCCTGGATCATCCAGACTCCAATTATCACCGTAGTGGCACTTTTTAACAGCTTCCCTGCAATACTTCCCATAAGGGCAGCAAGAGCAGCTCGTCTTGCTTCCGCAGGAGATTTGCCTGCCTGGAGTTCACCTAAATAGGCCCCCAGATAGGATCCTATCAACAAGCCAAGTATTGCACCTACAATAAAGAACAAACTTCCTAAAACGATTGTTCCCAGAACTCCACCCAAAAGGGCAAGAAAAGCTGAGCGTTTTTCAGCCCCACTGTATTGGGCTGCCAGACCACCCAGGGCAAACTCAAGTATTTCGAGCAAAACCAGGAGTCCCAATATGATAAATATTTCAGGGAGTGAGATGAGAACAAAATCACCAAACCAAGCCCAGACAAAGATAAATATGAGCATGAGGAAACTTCCAGGCAGATTCATCCAGATCGTGACAGCTGAGATGGCTGTAATGGTAATAATCAGGAATAAAGTTAAAATTTCCATAGTCTTTTAAAGTAATGGTCTCAAACAGTGATGTCAGTCTTTTTAAAATGTCAACTTGGTGGAGAATGAAAGCCAATCGAAGCTCTCAGCATTGCTTGCCAAGCGTTTGAGCAAAATCTATATTCACGCGCTTTTTAATGCCACCCCACTCGCCGCTGTTGGCGGGTTTATAGCGATCGTCTTTGCCATAGGGCTACGACGTGACAAGCAGTTGGTAGCGAAGTTATTGTGTGTCTTCCCGAGGTGTCACACTGAGCCCATCGAAGTGCTCGCGAAGGGCGACAACACAAACTGTTTTTTTAATGCCACCCTAGCTCAGTTGGTAGAGCAACGCATTCGTAATGCGTAGGTCAGGAGTTCGACTCTCCTGGGTGGCCCATCCCCTATTGTGTTTCTGTGCTAGTGAGACTAGTCAACGGGACCGTTGCAATCCTCAGCTAGATCTAGATTTTTTACCCGGTTTTGACCCAGGACGGTCAAAGGTTCTTTGCGTGTATTATCGATGAAGTGGAAAACCGTTAATATGGGATGTCTCAACATCATTCTAGGACCGGAATAACGCATGACTTGCTTGATATCATCTTTGATCCCCGGTTTGTAGCAATGAATCGGGCAGTTCTTACAGGATGTCTTACCTTCATGAAAAGGGCAATGATTGAGCCTGTCCAATGCATAATTTTGCAGTTCGGAGCAATTCGGGCAATCCTGAACTGTTAACCCATGCTGATTTTTACAGTATAACTGTATCATCACTTCGACGGTTCTGGCTTCACGTTCAATTCTATTAGTAAATATGGACATTAAATTTTCTCAATTATCCTTTTTCTTGAAATAATCAACACGATCAAGTCTGTATCTCACGATGACGAAGCCATCTGGTTCCACCATTTCTTTTTCATATATCAGACCAACTTTTTCCATGACCCGCCTCGAAGCACCATTAGCAGGGTCAGCAGCAGCTATGATGACATTAAGACCCAGTTCCTCAAAGCCTTTTTTTACCAGAGCTACAGAACCCTCTGTGGCTATTCCCTGACTCCAATATTTTTGCTTCAGGCGATAACCCAATTCTGTTTCTGTATTCATCGCTCGGTTTGGACGAAGATGAAACCAACCCATAAATGCACCACTCGTCCTCTCAATTGCAGCCCAGATTCCCAGTCCATCCAAGTTTTCATAATATTGCATAATCCTGGGTATAACCTGCTCCGCCACATAGCTACGGGGTGTGGGTTTGCCACCATTGATATAAAGGGTAACCTTGGGATCAGAATCCAAGTCAACCAGATTGTCTATATCCGCTTTCGTAAATTCCCTCAGAATCAAGCGCGGGGTTTTGAGATATACTTTCATTTCATTCCTCAAAATGGTCTTCATCGCATTTCATATTAACTTGAGTTCAGCCTTCATCCAGATGTTTTCAACGTATCTGACCTTAAAAATTTTAAGCAATATCTGCGTACTCCACAAAAATTTTACTCAATATGTCTGGATTACTCACTTTTGGGGTTGCAGATCGAGGATAAAAAGTGAGATTAAGCTTTAATGAAAAAGCCCGCCATCCTATTTCTGGAAAACGGACACCACTTTAAAGGATTTTCTTTAGGCGCTATCGGTACCTCCGGTGGTGAAGTCTGTTTTAATACGAGCATGACCGGCTATCAAGAGATTCTGACAGACCCCTCTTACAGTGGTCAAATCATTACCATGACTACTCCCCAAGTTGGGAACTATGGTGTTAATCCTGAAGATATCGAAAGTGACAAAATTCAGGCCAGAGGATTTATTGTACGGGAAGCGAGTCCGATCCACTCCAACTACCGTGCAAATCAGGGTCTGCACGATTATCTAAATCAGTCGGAAATTGTTGGAATTCAGGGAATAGACACACGGTCATTGACACGTATCCTTCGTGATGAAGGCGCCATGAACGGTATCATCAGTAGTGATGACCTTGATTTGTCTTCATTAAGGCGGAAATTGGAACTCGTACCTGAAATGACCGGTCAGGATCTGGTTCAGGAGGTTACCTGCCAAAGAACCTGGACCTGGCCAAGCCGAAAGACTGAACATTCCTATCGCGTTATTGCCCTCGATCTGGGTATCAAGCATAACATTATCAGACAACTTTCTGAAAATGGTTGTGAAGTGACTATCGTCCCGGCCACAACTTCTGCTGAAGAGATTTTGGCGCTTGAACCTGACGGGGTTTTCCTTTCAAATGGTCCTGGTGATCCAGAACCTGTGGATTATGCAATTGAAACTGTAAAATCTTTGTTGGGTAAAAAACCAATCTTTGGAATTTGTCTCGGTCACCAAATCCTGTCTCTGTCCCTGGGTGCCAGCACCTACAAACTGAAATTCGGGCACCGTGGAGGAAATCATCCCGTCAGGAATCAGCTCAATGGTAAGGTTGAAATCACTAGCCAAAATCATGGCTTTGCCGTTAAGCCATCAAGCCTTCCGGAACACCTGGAAATAACTCATGTAAATTTGAATGACGGAACCCTGGAAGGGGTGCGCTGTAAAAATATTCCGGCGTTCTCGGTACAGTACCACCCTGAAGCCAGTCCTGGTCCCCACGACTCGCGTTACTTGTTTAAAGACTTTATCTCTATGATGGATACCCATGCCAAAAAGAACTGATATTAAATCCATCCTCATCCTGGGCGCAGGTCCTATCGTCATTGGACAAGCCTGCGAGTTTGATTATTCTGGGACTCAAGCCTGTCGGGCACTTAGGGAAGAAGGCTACCGAATTATTCTGGTGAATTCTAATCCTGCCACCATCATGACCGATAGAGCATTGGCCGATGCAACCTATCTCGAACCGCTAACCCCCGGCATTGTTACAGCTATCATTGAGAAAGAAAAACCCGATGCTATTCTGCCCACGGTGGGTGGACAAACCGCTCTGGACCTGGCAATCAAACTGGATGAACGCGGGACATTGAAGAAGTATGGCGTTCAACTCATTGGTGCTGATGTAGAGGCCATCAACAAGGCTGAGGATAGAGAAAAGTTCAAAGCTGTCATGGATAGCGTGGGAATTAATACTGCCAGGGGCGGATTTGCCCGAAATATTGAATCTGCTCTTGAAATGGTACAAAATACTGGTTTCCCAGCCATTATTCGTCCCTCCTTTACCATGGGTGGCACTGGTGGAGCCACGGCATACAATAATGAAGAATTTCATGAATTAGTCGAAAAGGGACTATCTGCCAGCCCCATTGGGGAAGTTTTGATTGAAGAATCCCTGCTGGGTTGGAAGGAATTTGAGATGGAGGTGGTGCGGGACAAAAATGACAACGCCATTATCATTTGTTCCATTGAAAATATTGACCCCATGGGTGTGCATACTGGTGATTCAGTCACCGTCGCCCCGGCTCTGACTCTTACTGATAAAGAATATCAGAAGATGCGCAATTGGTCCATTGAGTGTCTGCGGGCCATTGGCGTTGAGACAGGTGGATCAAACGTACAATTCGCAGTTGATCCAACGACTGGACGTATGATTGTTATCGAGATGAATCCCAGGGTGAGTCGATCCTCTGCGCTGGCCTCCAAAGCTACGGGTTTCCCCATAGCCAAAATTGCTGCAAAATTGGCTGTTGGTTATCTGCTTGATGAGCTCCCTAACGAGATTACTGGCAAAACATTGGCCGCGTTTGAACCCAGCATTGATTATATCGTCACTAAAGTACCCCGCTTTGATTTTGAAAAATTCCCCACAGCTGATGGGATCCTCGGTGTTCAGATGCAATCCGTGGGTGAAGTTATGGCCATTGGACGCACTTTTAAGGAGAGTTTACAGAAGGCTTTTCGCTCTTTGGAGGTTGGCTTAGTGGGTCTGGAACCCAAAAAGGTTGTGGGTAGAGACCTGGACTTGAAGAAAATGCGCTTCGCCACTGCTTTTCGATTGGTGAAAATCTGGAAAGCGTTCCAGGATGGTGTAGACCTTGAAACCCTACATGAAATCACTCAAATCGATCCATGGTTCCTCTATCAGATTCAAGAATTAGCCTTAGACCCAACTCCAAAATTTGGGGCTGAGGAAATCCGGGAGTATAAACGACGGGGTTATTCAGATGTGCAATTATCCCAACGTCTGGATATAAAAGAGTCGGAGATCAGAGCTTTCAGAATAGCTGAAGGGATATTGCCGACCTTTAAAGAAGTAGATACCTGTGCAGCTGAATTTCCAGCCAGGACCTCCTATGTTTATTCAACCTATGAAACCGAAAATGAAGTCACTGCTCTCTCCGGGAAAAAGGTGATGATTCTTGGTGGTGGTCCAAACCGAATTGGACAAGGATTGGAATTTGACTATTGTTGTGTACAGGCTGTTTTTGGTTTGAATGAGATGGGCTATAAAACCATTATGGTAAATTGTAATCCTGAGACGGTTTCCACCGATTTCGATATCTCGGACCGTCTCTATTTTGAACCCTTGACTTTCGAAAATGTGATGAACATTGTGGATTTGGAAAATCCCGATGGTGTCCTGGTACAATTTGGTGGTCAAACTCCCCTAAATATTGCGAATAGGCTCCAGGAAGCTGGCGTGAAGATCATTGGCACCAACCCATCAGCTATTGATCTGGCTGAAGACCGTAAGAAGTTCGGTGCAATCCTCGATAAATTAAAAATTCCTGCTCCGGCCTATGGAACCGCATTCACTATTGAAGAAGCATCTCTGGTGGCTACAGAAATCGGTTACCCTGTTCTGGTGAGACCCTCTTATGTCCTGGGCGGTCGAGGAATGGAGATTGTCTATACTGAAGAGTCACTCAAAAAGTATGTGGCTAAGGCAGCTTTAGTCAGTGGTGAGCATCCTGTCCTGATTGATGCTTTTTTGGAAGATGCCTTTGAATTCGACGTTGATGCACTCTGTGATGGAGAAGAAGTTTACATCGGAGGCATTCTTCAGCATATAGAAGAGGCCGGCATACACTCTGGTGATTCCGCCTGTGTGATTCCACCCTATCAGCTGCTTCCCAGTCACCGGAAACGTATTGAAGAATACACACGGAATCTTGCCCTATCACTCAAAACAATTGGCTTGATCAACATCCAGTTCGCCATGAAGGATGGGATCGTCTATGTCCTGGAAGTCAATCCACGCGCGAGTAGAACTGTACCCTTTGTAAGTAAGGTGACTGATGTTCCAATGGCCAAATATGCAGCTCAATTGGCTGCGGGAAAAAAACTCAGGGATCTTGATCTGCAAAGGGAAAAACACTCCTTGATAGCAGTGAAAAAACCCGTGTTCCCCTTTAATAAATTCCCTCGCCAAAATGTGTTTCTTTCACCTGAAATGAAATCCACTGGTGAGGTTATCGGTCTTGATTCAAGATTAGGTGCCGCGTTCGCAAAAGCGGAAATTGGCGCCGGTAATCATTTACCCACCAAAGGAACCGTGTTTATCTCGGTCAATGACCATGACAAGCAAAATGCCATCGATATTGCCCTTGATTTTCAGGAAATAGGCTTCCAGATCATGGCCACTCAGGGTACAACAGAAGTTCTCAGAGAGAATGGTTTAATTGTCCAGGCCATTCATAAGGTCAATGAGGGTAGACCCCATGTGGCGGATCATATAAAAAATGGAGAAATTCAGCTTGTCATCAATACACCCATGGGTGCTCTGGCCCGTGAGGATGAGTACTCAATTGGGCGGGCCGCTGTCAGATATAAAATTCCAGTCATTACCACCCTCTCAGGTGCGAAAACTGCCATCCGCGGCATACGCAGACTGGCACTTGATGATTTATCGGTGAACAGTCTTCAAGATATTTTTGTTTGAATTATTCCACCACTCCAGGTGGAATAAATTTATCCGTGGCACATACCGTCCGATCCTTGATGATTAAACTGTGAACCGAGTTCAAATTTTTTAATTATTTTTCTCCACCGGTCGGCTTACTTTTTTGCGGTACCATCTATTTGCACAAAAAATTCGACTTAACTAATACCGAGGGGTATTGAGGGGACATCATGACTGTGTTATCTATTCCATCCGAGGCAACTTTTACAACGGCAGATAATTTTGATATTTTTCAACAAACCTGGTCCTGTAAGGAAGCCAAAGGCGTGGTCCTGATAACGCATGGAGTGGCTGAACATTCAGGGCGCTACGCACATGTTGCTCAATCCTTGGTGGATGCAGGCTATACCGTTGTAGGATTTGATTTGCGTGGCCATGGGAAATCCTCAGGGAAACGAAATTACATCAACTCTTTCCAGGACTACTTGAATGATTTTCAAGAGGTTCTTAATCGAACCAAGGCCCATTATCCTGACTTACCTCTTTTCCTATTTGGGCATAGTATGGGAGGTGAGATTATTGCAATGTTCCTCATCGAAAGAGGCACTGAAGCAAAAGGTGTACTCTTGAGTGCACCAACGGTGAAGATAAACGATGATCTGTCTCCATTTCTCCAAAAAATATCAGGTCTGATCAGTGCTATTCTTCCCAAACTACCCGCAGTTAAATTGGAGAGCGGCGATATTTCAAAAGATCCTGCTGTCATTAATTCATATGACGAGGATCCTCTCAATTATCGAGGTGGAATTCTTGCCAGAACTGGCGCAGAGATACTCAATACCACAAAAACCATTACTGCCAGGGCTGGAGTTATTGATCTACCAATTCTGATCATGCATGGATCCTCAGATAAGCTTACAGATGTGAGCGGAAGTGAAATGCTGTATGCGAATGTGAGTTCAAAAGATAAAACACTTAAAATTTATGAAGGTCTATATCATGAAATCTTGAATGAGCCAGAGCAGGATGAGGTGAAAACAGATATCATCAATTGGCTAAACACGCATATATAAATGGCCATACTTTCCATAGATCAAGGCACCACGGGCACAACTGTCATTCTGGTAGGTTCTGAAGGACAGATTCTCGCAAAAACCTACCATGAGTTTAAGCAAATTTACCCTCAACGTGGGTGGGTGGAGCATGATCCAGAAGAAATCTGGGAAACCGTGGTTGAATGCGTCGGGGAAATTTGTTCTTCCCGTTCAGAAACTATAGATGCCGTCGGTATCACCAATCAGAGAGAGACCACTATCATCTGGGATACTGACACCGGTATACCTGTTTACAATGCCATCGTCTGGCAATGTCGACGAACAGCATCCATTTGTGAGAGTTTGGCGCCACAAAGGAGTCTAATTAAAGAAAAGACCGGGTTGCCACTGGATGCCTACTTTAGTGGCACAAAAGCTCAATGGATTTTGAATCATGCCTCAATTCAACCTGATCAAAATTTGAAGTTTGGGACCATCGATACGTGGTTAATCTGGAAGCTCACGACTGGAAAAGTTCATGCGACAGACTATTCCAACGCCTCACGAACCATGCTTTATAATATTCATGAGAAATCATGGGATGCAGAGCTCTGCAATCTTTTGGGTGTCCCTGCAAACATCCTACCTGAGGTAAAAAATTCAGCAGACGATTATGGGGTCGTTTCGGCACTCTCAGAATTGAATGGGGTTCCCATTCGTGGCGTGGCTGGAGATCAGCAAGCCTCACTGTACGGGCAGCAATGTTTTCAAAAGGGTGAGACCAAAAATACTTATGGCACGGGTTGTTTCATCATGATGAATACGGGTTCTGAAGCTATAAAATCAGAGTATGGACTAATCACTACGCTGGCGGCGGATCCTGATGGTAAACCATGTTACGCACTTGAGGGTTCGATTTTTATTGCCGGGGCAGCCATTCAATGGCTCAGGGATGAATTGGGTCTCATCAAGACGGCAGCTGAGAGTGAAGCGGCGGCTTTATCGGTGACTGACAATGATGGTGTTTATCTGGTGCCAGCTTTTACTGGACTGGGAGCACCCCACTGGAATATGGACGCCCGGGGGTTGCTCACAGGGCTCACTCGTGGGTCCAACAAAAATCATATCATCCGGGCCAGCCTGGAAGCAATGGCTTACCAGACCTATGATGTGATTCAGACTCTGGAGAAAGAGACTGGAGCCAGCATCACTTCCCTTGCTGTAGATGGTGGAGCCACACAAAACAAGTTCCTTATGCAATTTCAGGCGGATATGCTACAAATTGAGGTTCAAAGAGTCCACTATGTTGAAACGACCGCTCTCGGGGTGGCTTATTTAGCAGGGCTGGGAATTGGTATCTGGGATAAGGACACATTGAAATCATTTGCTTCCCAGAAAACCATTTTTACGCCAGAAATAACCAAGAATAAACGGGATTCCCTGATTGTTGGATGGAATGCCGCAATCAAACAGGCGGTTACAAGATGACTTCGACAACCGGACCATTCTCACTGGAATACCCCGGTCATACTTTTGTCTTTTTCTCTCCACCTCATTGGATAGCACTTCTCATTCTTTTCGGCATTTTTGGTGCTTTGTGGCTAAAGCGAGATTGGTTTTCCACTCCTAAGAGAGATCTTCGAACTCGCTGGATCATTGCGATTCTGCTCCTGGTCCAGGAAATTAGTTTGAACATCTGGCATATCAGTATTGGAGACTGGGATGCAGGTTCTACCCTTCCTTTACACCTGTGTGGTGTTGGAATTGTGCTGGCTGCCTTTCTCTTGATTAATCGTAACTACTTATTGTATGAGCTGGTGTATTTCTGGGGGCTTGGAGGTGCGATTCAAGCGCTACTCACTCCTGATATTGGGGCTTATGGATATCCACATTATCGCTTTTTTCAATTCTTTATTTCACATGGAGCCTTAATTTTTGCCAGTCTATATATGACCTGGATAGGTGGAATGCGACCTACCCACCGTTCCATTTGGAAGGTCATGGGGATCACCAACATCTACTTGGTTTTCATTGCAGGATTTAACTATCTAACGGATGGGAACTACTTGTTCATTTGCCATAAACCGGTGAGCGGGTCACTTATTGATGTCCTGGGTCCCTGGCCCTGGTACATTCTATCACTTGAAGTAGTGGCAGTGATTTCTTTCTATCTTTACTACTCCCCTTTTGCACTGAAAGATCTGATAGAAAAGAGTCGATCCAATCCTGCTTCAGTCCAGTAGGTGGATAGCCACCGATTTCTTGATTGAACGCTTCCTCTTCGACAGTTCTTCGGTGTCCTGAATCTGCCTGACAAAATTTACTTTTTCACCTTTATGCAGACTGTTTCTAGCGATAAACCAGGTTGGAAAAGCAGCTGATGTCAAATGTGCGCTCTTCCATTCTGAGGAAGGTACGACGGGTTGAATTCCAGGTTGATGAATGAGATTTTTCTTCTGCCGAATATCCAGATAAACCTGTTGTTGATTCAATTCATAATCTCCAAATGATGATGAGCAGGCGTGGGTGAGGACCGAGCTTTCAACATGAATCCCTGACCGAAAAGCTGCGGTATAATACATTTCATCATATGGCAGTATCATCTTATAGGTTTGTCCACGTAACTGTTGGAAAAAAGTACTTTCAATATTCAGAAATTGCAGCCCATCCCCAATAAATCTCACCCTATCATAGTTGTCATCCAATAATTCTTGAATTCTGGGGAGTACATCTTTACCCAGAATGGTTACCGTCACCATATTCTCATTATACCCATTTTCATGTACTGTAATATGATAATTTACCCAATCATAGTTGATTGGGTATGATAGGGTGGAGAATATTTGTTCATGAATCAACGCTATCACCTCACTACGGGAGACATGAGATGGGATGTACATTGTTGTTGTGTAAATTTCAGGTGGATATAGTAGTATCCAGATTTCAGTATCAGAAATACGTACTTTTGCATGATCAAGAATCGCCTGGATGCGCAAATTCATTGCTGCATCTCCAGGAGCCCGCCTATATGTCATTTCACTTCCGGAGGTTCCGTGTGGTTTCACGTAAAGGAAGAGCTCAGTCTTGTCCTTTAGATAAGTGAAAAATAAGCGGGCTTTGGTTTTTTGTGAATGAATCATATGGCTTTCCCATGTTTTGTGTGTTCATAACAGGGTTGTAATTGGTGCATCCGATTGTGCTTTTGATTTAATCAAAAATAATATCCCCACTTGTTTTTGCAAGTATTATTTATGATTAATTTAATATTATATTAATTATATAGTATTTATTGTGTGTCCCGATAAAGGATTCTGAGAAATTCAAAAATCTGCGTTACCACGATTTGTCGTTGTAGACTGCATGGCTACTGAATAATTTTGATCATGCTAAATGAGAAAAATTCCGACTGTCAATTCTCAAGACCTTATCGACTAGAGAACACTATTCAGCACTATGATTGGGGCACGCGGAACCATGATGCTTATATCACAGAGCTGCTTGGGATCAATCCGGAACCTGGTCAAGCTTATGCTGAGTTATGGATGGGAGTTCACCCAAATGCACCTTCATCCATTATTGACCTGGAAGAAGGTCCCCTGAGTCTCTCCAAATGGATTTCGGAGAGTCCGCAGGAAAGGTTGTCGACAGAGGGGAAGCAATCCACTCTACCTTATCTCTTTAAGGTGCTGTCTGCTGGAGAAGCTCTGAGTATTCAAGCTCACCCAAACAAGCTTCAGGCTGAAAATCTACACCAACTCGATCCGGAGCACTATCCTGATAGTAATCACAAGCCAGAAATTGCCATTGCTATTGATTATCTGGATGCGCTCATTGGCTTTATCTCTGATCAGGAATTTGCTGCGTTGTTGGAAGCTTGCCCTGAGCTTAAATCATTTCTAAATCGCCATTCCAGACCCATTGGAAATCTAAAGGAAGGTGTACAGGAGCTGTTTCATATTTGGGAGCATGACGGAAAATCTATCGCCGTTACCACAAAGCAGATTCACCAACGTCTCAGCAAAATAAATAACTCAGATGAAACTGAGATGCTTTTCCTTGACCAGTTTGAGAAGCGTGGTCCTGAGGATATTGGGCTCCTATTTCTCTTCTTTCTGAAGAGAGTCAAACTTGGACCCGGTGAAGCAGTTTTTCTGGCTCCTGGTGTCCCCCATGCCTACTTAAAGGGGAATATCCTCGAGTGCATGGCAAATTCTGATAATGTCGTTCGCTTGGGATTGACGAGTAAATTTTGCGATGCCAAAGCTCTTCAAGATATTCTTGTCTATGATGGTAATTCCGATTTTCGAATCCCCCAATCCAAGCGCGGCCATCTGAGTGAGTATGTGTCACCTGTATCTGAATTCAGAATAAAATCAGTTGAACTTGCTAAGGGACAATTTGAATCATTTACATCCCGAACCAATCTGACCATGTTCTTGCTACTTGAAGGTGAGATCAGCTTACTCTGGGGTGGGAAAAACAACTCCTGTACCTGCATATTGAAACGAGGTCACTCATTTATCACACCGGCAAATTTAAGTGAATTCGATATGCTAGCTCGCATGGATGCGAAACTTTATTTGGTTGAAATCCCCTAGCTCTTAACTAGGTGGCCTTGGCTTGAATCCTGAATTTGTCTGATACAATGGTGGGTTTTACACTGGCCCAGCGTAACATGAGATTTACCGATTCACTCATATCCTCCAGCTTAATTGGATCAAGAAATGCGGTTACCTGCACAAAATAATCTTGCTCACCTGACAGATTTTCGGTATTCACAATAACAACATTGCTCACAGAAATATACGTATCTTTTGCAGCCTCAATTGTAAAGAACCGCTCCAACTCGCCGCTCTCTGAGTTAACCAAGTAATAGCTCTCTGTCTCCTTGTCAAAACGGAAACCATTTACGACTTCTTTCATCTGAAGGGGTCTAGCTACGCCTGGAGCAAAGAGTTCAAAGCGAAAATGGAGGGTAATATTTTCTCCGGATAGCAACACATCATCCAGGGTCTCAGTAAATGAATCCGCTAGTTTGGTACTACATACGATCTCATGTTTTACACCGGAGTATTGAAGATCAAGCCCTTCAAACCACGGATTTGAGGTAGCCACCGAGGACAAAAACAATTGGGTAACTGCTATGAGGGAAGCATTAAAGGTCTGAGTTAAGAATTCAAACATGATGCATCAAGAATTGCCCATGACCAGACCAACCGCCGTGACAACCATGGTGAGTGTCATAACCAAAATGGTTGTTACTCCATAGCTAAGGAGCAGCAACACCATCTTCGTGGCAGTTTTCGAATAGGATTGCTCATAAAATTGCTTCATGGCGATATATAAGTATAACAAACTTGATAGTATCACCAGCCACATGATCAGCTTATAATCCAGAATGATGGTCAAAATAAGTAGACTGAAAATAAAGGCATGCACATGGAGGCTGAAAACAAGATGCTCAATGTAGAGTTTTTTCCTGCGCCAATAGAGCATCTTCAGTTGTAGCGCTGCCACGGGTAGGAGCAAAAACATCATTTTGGCGAAATTATCAGTAAAATTACTTAATAAATCCCCTTCCTGAAGCTCGAAAGGTTGGTTGCCAACGGTAACTGTCATGCTGGATTCAGAACTGTCCGGATCGATAGCAACTATACCTATGTCCTCAAGGGCAATCAGGCTTTCGTCATTGGAAGCAGCAGGTTTTCCAATGACCTGATTAATGGATTCTTCAATTCCACCGGTCTCCTGATATTCCTTTAAAAATTGATTGTTTTTGACATCAGGAATGATCGTTTTTAATGAGAAAATCACAAAAAAGACCACACTTGCGACCAGATATATTCGAACGGGCGGTAGATACCTGACTCTTCGCCCTTGCACATACTCATTGGTTAAAAACCCAGGTTTGGTAAAAAGAAGTCTCAGAGATCTCAACACGCGAGAATCAACATCCAGCAGTTCTTCAAAAAAAACTGAGAAAAAATCCTTGAAAGTGAGGTTGTATTCCTTGTTCTTCTGTCCGCACTCTGGACAGAAATGTGAGCTGAGGGGTGTGCCACAGTTTAGACATTCAGTACGTTGCGGTATTCTTGGCTTTTGATTACTCATATCTAAAGTCTAAATTTAGATAGAAATCTGGACAGGGTAAGTCTTTTTTCATATTAGCAACTATTATTGGAGATAGCCAAAATTTCACCTCCCATCAAAATACGTCTTGAAGCGGTTGAACTCAATACCGTTAATTCACTTGAAAGGATGATTTTTGGCAAAGCCAGAGCTACTGAATCAAGGTTGGAGAAGATTCGACAACAGAATGCACTGCTTTTAGTAGCTTATGACGGTGATAGGCAAATTGGCTTTAAACTGGGATATGCTGTAGAAGGTGCCCAAACTTTCTTTTCCTGGTTAGGGGGTGTACATGAGAACTATCGTCGACAGGGGATAGCTCAAGCCCTTCTGGATTCTCAGGAGCATCACGTTAAAGCAATGGGAATTGCTGCCATATATTTTACAAGCTTCGATAGATTTCCGGCAATGATTCAGCTGGGGAGGAAAAATAACTATATCCTGGTGAAGACAGCTATGGATAGTGGCGAGAAAAAATACTGGTTCGAAAAACAACTTATCTAGTTCAGATCCCACTGGATATCTCATACATTCAGAGACATTTCATACTTTCTCAGTTTTATCTGTTGGGTTAGTTTAAAGGCATCGCATTGAGGAGAATTGGGTTATGTTAAATATGAATAGAAACAATACCATCAGATCAATTTTACTAATAGTTATCATGCTTTCACCATTGATTGTTCAGTCACAATCAAAAGATTCTGACGTCAGAGCCCTTCACCGTGAAATTGATAAACTCAGTGAAATGGTGACAAAGCTCAAAGCAGAACAGGCCAGATCTTACAGCATTGGAGCTGAAATTAAATCACCCCATGCTGACTTTGGCAAACGTGATAGCCAAAGATTGGATCGTTTGAAGAGAAAACAGGCAGAATCCCGAGTTAAGATTGATCAAATCACCTTAGAGATTATTAAAATCAGCAAACAATTAGAAGACCCCGGTAGGCGGTATGCTCTGGCCAAACGGATACAACAACCCAAGGTGACCCAGAAAGTTGTAAGTCCAGAAGGAGAGCCTGACACAACTGAAGTTCCACTGGTGATCAGTGCCCGCTCAATAGATTTATCAGCTGTAAAACTGGTTCGTGTGGGTAAATCCCTGGACCAGGCTCGTCTCCTTACCATCGACACCCTTAGCGATGAACAGGTTCTGGCTTTCTATCAGAATTTAGATAAAGCGGCACGCTACGAGTTGTATGATATCGCTGACGAAATAGTAAGCTCTGACAAAATTGAACTCGTTGATGCCCGTCGATCAGCTATTTATTTCTATCTGTTTACCAAGTGATCACTAGACTCTCTAGCATAATTGTAATTACCCTGCTCATCAGCGGATGCAGTGGTGGCAAAATTTCCTACTACAAGAAAGGTGATCCCCACACGCGTGAGTTTCTAAATCACGTCAAAGAGCGCAAGTCAATACGGGGGGATTACTTTGAAGTAAAGCGCAACGACGAGGGTCAGATCATCTCGGCCAAATATTTTTCTTCCGGGAAAAATCTGGTTGAAAGAAGCAATTATACTTACACCCGCAAGGGGCACCTGCTGAGGCATCAAGAAACGGAGTTTTTTGACTATGGTCCGCCCAGAATATCACGAGAATGGCATTATGAAAAGGGTCTAGTAACAAAACGTGAAGAAAAGTGGTTCACTCGGTCTCACACCCTTGAAAAGAAACTGACTATTTATTACGATCTGAATCAAAAAGCCTATCTGGAAGAAACCTGGGGTTTAGGGCATAAGATTGAGAGTTCAACTGAATTCCACTATGACTATAAACACCGGCTTGACAAATCACGGCGCAATTTTTTTCTTCCCAGTGGTGAATTACGGGATTACTGGCTAACCATTTATAACGATGAAATTCAGATTGTAAATGAGGATCATTATCTCCCTGACAATTCGCTTATCGCTTTCTATCGATATAGTTATCACCCCGTTAAGAGTTATCGGGAGCATGAGGAAATTCTGGATGAGGACCGCGGGAAATTTATTTCTCGTAGGTATAATGAATATGGACAGCTGCTCATCGAAGTTGAGAAAGATCGGCATCTTGAGCTGATGAAAAAGACAGTCTATGAATACGATGATAAGCAGCAACCAAAATTAGTACACGTGTACAACAAGGCCGGACAATTAGTGCAGACTTCAAAATATATGCAGCCCCGTATTCTTGAAACATTCAGGACACCGGGACTTTAGGGAGTTTAAGATGAAGAAGATTTTGGTACCCCTGGCTGAAGGATTTGAAGAAATTGAAGCCATCACTATTATTGATCTACTACGTCGAGCCGGAGCAGAGGTAATCATTGCCTCACTTGAAAAGCGAAATGTCCAGGGATTCCACGGACTCAAAGTCATTGCCGATACGGTTCTAGATGAAGTCCTCAACGATGACTTTGAGATGGTTGTACTACCTGGAGGTGTTCCTGGAGCTACAAATCTCATGGGTGACCCTCGAATTATCAAACTTCTGAAAGATCAAGCCGCAGCCAGTAAGACTTCTGCTGCCATTTGTGCTGCACCAGCAGTTCTGCAAAAAGCCGGTCTCACCAATGATAAGAAAATTACTTCCCACCCAGCATGGGCTGGACGTATGACCACAGCTGTTCACACAGGAGCACGTGTCGAAACTTCCGATCTCCTGGTCACAGGTCAAGCTGCGGGGAGTGCGATGGAATTTTCGTTCAAACTGATTGAGACACTTTTCGGGAAAGAAAAAGTTGCCGAAATCAATGCTGGAGTTCTGGCTAAACTATAAGCTATTGACTCGCTATGCTTAGGCTGTCGAACCAGGCTTCAGCAAGGATCATTGAGGGAATAAATCCACCAGGATGATCTGCCCCTGACAGAGTAACCAGTTCTACACTCGTTCCACCCTGAGCCTGCAATGAAGCAAAGGCACTTAAGGTGTTATCAATGGAAACTGTGCTATCAGCAGTCCCGTGATATAATCTGACAGGTGCCACAGGTCCCCAATCCAATAGAGTATTTTCTTCCAAGGCTGTCTGTATGGCTATTTCCTGCCCTGCAAAAAAAGCCGTGGTAAAATCTGTTTTGAAAAGAGCATCTATGGCTGGAGGTAATTGATCATTCACATCAGCCAACTCCTGGGTACCATCGTAAAGACCTGGAAACATGGATGCATAAGGCTCATTAAAGATATCAGAAAGCCGATTCCATCCGTAGATATCATCATAGGCTACCACCACATAAGCTAGAAAGGCTGGAATATCAAAGGTTTCCCTGCTCAAGAGGTCACGAGTGGATCCAATGAGATCATAGGGACCAGACATGGGGGCTACTGCAGTCAATTGAAATTCATCTGAATAATCTGTTTCGATATATTTTTGAGCGGCCATGGTGGCATATCCACCTTCGGAATAGCCTGCCAGAAAAAGTTGGTCGCTTATATCAAGATCATTCTCACAGGCATAGATTCTGGCAGCACGCAGCATATCAACCACCGCATTTGCTGTCAGTTCAGCATGGAGGTAGGGGTGGATGTCCTCTGAAACACCCAGGCCGATATAGTCTGGGGCAACTGCCATGAAACCACTCATGGCAAACATGATCCCATCCATGGCATAGAAGGGATTCACAGATCCGGTGTTCTCTCTTTTTAGGGCAGTCCCGTGCTGCACACTTACCAGGTCCATGGTTTCAACACCTTGTGGCAGGAACATGACCCCCGAAGCAAGAATGAGTTCGCCATCTTTGTCTCTGGTCATATAATGGATTTTATAGGCATCAGCGCTATGGGTCAAGGTGAAACCAATGGGTGCGCCATATAGCTCAAGAAAAGGTGCAACCTGGGCTGGAGTGAGAGACATTGTAAAGGTGGCTTCAACCAGTTCACCTGCTTCATCAACCGTGTTACAGGTTACTGGGTCATCATCTTTCTCGCAACCCATATATAGTGAAAGACTGAGTAGCATGAAGCTTAAGATAAGTAGCCGATAGAATCTCTTAATCGTAGGTTCAGAGTTCATTGGTTTCTCCTAGAATTGACTCATAATTACAAATTCATCGTAGCGCTCTTCCAGATCCGATTCCTCCAGATAGGTAATCCCATCCACTGAAAAATTTTGAACACAGAATGATGCGAGAACGGATCCAAATACTACAGCTAATTTCATGTTATCAAATGAATGATCTTTTGATTGATCTAGATATCCTATAAGGGCACCCACAAAGGTATCACCTGCACCAGTTGGATCCTTGACTTCATCTAGCACAAGACCGGGCACACTGAAAACCTGGCCCTCATGAAAAAGAAGTGCTCCATGTTGACCCTTTTTAATTACCACCCATTCCGGACCCATTGCATGAAGTTTGCTGGCCGCTTTTTTATAGTTGCGTTCATTTGTAAGCATAAGAGCTTCTTCATCATTAATCACCAGCATATTAACTCGCTTTATCAGGGTAAGCAGGTCATCCAGGGCAGTATCAATCCATAGGTTCATTGTATCAAGCACAACAAATGAATCAGTGTTTAATTGGTCAAGTACATTGTGCTGCAATCCAGGATGGATATTTGCCAGTAATACATAGGCTGCATTTTTGTAGGCAGATGGCAAAACAGGGTTAAAGGTTTCGAAAACATTCAATTCGGTGAAAAGTGTAGTTCTGTCATCAAAGTTTTCAGCATAACGTCCCCCCCAGCGAAAAGTCTTACCCTCTTCCACAGCCATGCCTTCCAGATTTATCTGGTGGTCTTTGAAAAGAGTTACAACGGAGTCTGGAAAATCGCTCCCAACGACACCAACAATACTAGGATGGGTAAAATAACTAGCTGCCAGGGAGCAATAGCTACTGGATCCACCAGGAACTTCAGAGACTGATCCGGTAGGAGCTTCAATGGTATCAAGGGCAAGTGATCCAACAATGATGAGTGACATGACATTTCCTTATTTTTTCTCTTCAATCAACAGGTCTGCAAAATGCAATACAATCCTCCTTCCGACAATGAATTTCCATTGAGAACCCTGTTTTCTCGTCTAGATTCTCCACATGAAAATGAAGACAATTATCCTACTGATAGCCCTGGTGAGCATGCTGAGTGCTCAAGATTATGAGTTTTACAATCAGAAACTGACTGACAAACAAAATGAGCAAGCGATTTACCTTGAGAAAAATCTCATGGCAACTTGTTGTTTTGGTGGTCCTATCTACATGCATGGCAAAAACCAGATGACAGAAGAGGCCAAAGTCACGATTCGCCGTTTACTGATTGAAGGTAAAAGTACTGATGATGTTTTGGACCATTTCAGAAATTCTATTGATCCCCGAACCAAGCAGCCATACGGTAATCGCATCCTTGCTTCTCCCAAAGCCAGTGAAACCGTTGGAAAGGTCTCCTATTGGATGGTGGTTCTCTTTAGTCTCGTTGGATTAGCGATACTTGGATACGCGCTTAAAAAGCTACAAGCCAAGAAGCAGGATTTAGACCCCAAGAATCAATTGTCAGATGAAACCCTGAAAAAAATTGAGTCTGAACTTTCAGATTTAGACTAAGCTTAACTACGCATTTCAGATAGAGATAAGGCGTTCAATTTGTCTCTAATTAAAGCTGCCTTTTCGTAATCTTCGCTGGAGATCGCCTCTCTAAGGTCACGTTCCAGATCAAATCTTAATTCGGCACGATGTGTTATTTCACTCACATTCTCAGCCAGAGTAGGCTCTGATTTTTCCATCTGCTCATTGGTAGCTGGTATGGAGATGGATGCCTCCTCAAAGACCTCCCTTGAAACCTTGATGGGAACTCTTGCCCGCAAGGCCAGGGCAATGGCATCACTGGGTCGGGCATCAATTTTTTCAATACCCTGCTCATTTTTAACATTCAATTCGGCGTAAAACGTTCCTTCTTTCAATTTCTGAATGACAACGCTATCTAATCCTTCAGTCATATTGGTGATGACCTGTGATAAAAGATCATGTGTCATGGGACGATCCAGATTGATCTGCTCCAGCGCTAGAGCGATAGCCTGAGCCTCGAACTGTCCCACCACGATGGGCAGGCTACGTTCGTCATCATCCCTTGTTTGAAGAAACAGGGTATAACCCGGGGCCGCAGCCTGGGCAAAGAAGAGGATATTCTTGACTATTACTTCAATCATTTCGTCACCGGGATAAACTTAGCGCCAAAAACAGTCAAATGTCAAACACTGACAGTATAAATATGCCCTTTGTGGTAAACTTGTGATCTTTAACACTTCTATTAATAATATAGGGGGATTAGATGACGGATGATATCAATTTTGTCGGTTTAGAATGTTGTCTGATAAGACCTTGAGCATATCGGTGTTCTTAAATAGAGACGAACTTAACAGGGAGTCTGCCTCAGAAATCCAGGACGCAATCAAATCTTGAGCACGCTTAATGGTACCATGATCAATCATCCATTGCTTCACCTGATCTCGATGATGTTCAGCTAACTGACCACCATTTTGAACATTTTGCCATTCCTTTAACTCACTTTCAGTCAGCCTGCTTTTCAAGTCGATCCAGATCCAGGTTTTTTTTTCGTTCAGGACATCACTACCCAGACTTTTGCCCATGGTAGCAGAGGAGGAGGTTACTTCCAGGAGATCATCCTGCATCTGAAAGGCCCTTCCTAGTAAAACCCCAAATCGCGAAAGGGCTTCGATGGCAGCATCGCTTCCACCACCCATAATACCCCCAAGATGGCAGGCAAGCCTGATGAGAGCACCCGTCTTCAGGTCTATCATCATCTCATATTGCTGGGGTTCAACATGCTCACTATTCTCAAACTCCATGTCCCATCCTTGGCCCCTGCACACATCCATGGCACCATCATTAAAAACGCGGAAGACGCGGGTAAATTTTGAGGCCTCAATATCAGCCAGGAGTTGATATACATAGATAAGCAAAGTGTCACCACTCAACAGGGCTCGATTGTTACCAAATGCTTTGTGGAGGGTCGGAATTCCTCGTCTGAGCTCATCACCATCCATGATGTCATCATGAACGAGCGTAAAAGTGTGAAATATTTCAAGTGCAGCACCAACGGTAACTGCGTTGTGCCAATCACCTCCTACTGCTTCAGCAGCAGCCAGACAGAGTGCTGGTCGAAGCATCTTGCCTTCAGCCCTGAGGGCGTAATTCATAGGCTCAGAGAGATAAACTGGATCAGTATTGAAACTTGGATTGTGGAGATGTTGGGATATGGCTATCCGCCATGCTTCAATTCTAGCTTTTACATTAATATCCATATTTCCCTTCATGATACCTTCTAGATGTCCAATGATCAGTCAATTTTGTGCAAAAGATGGCGATTCCCAATCAATTCATCAATCATGCTGACTCCAACGCCAAACATAGCCATTTTCAAAGTTTTCTTCCAGACAAGCAATTGTTCGATGAGCTGACCGGTATCGGTAGCCATGGCCTGTTTCAACAATGCACCTGCAATACCGCCCATATTAGCGCCCAGAGCAAGCGCTTTAGGCAGATCGAGAGGTCGTTTTAATCCACCACTGGCAATGACACACATATCGGTACCCAGGGTTTCCAATACTTCAGCAGTTGGCTCACCCCAGTTAGCAAATTCATGGGCTGTTTGTTTCAATATGGATTGATCTTCTGATAAACGCTCACGTTCAATGGATATCCAGTTGCTACCCCCAGCTCCTGCAATATCAATAATCTTTATGCCTGCTTCCTGAAGTTTCTGAATCACTTCAATGGAAAGACCCTGTCCCACCTCTTTGACGATTAGGGGCAGCGGAAATTCACGCACCCATGTCTTAATGGCATTCAACGCACCCTTGAACTGAGTATCCCCTTCAGGCTGAAAAGCCTCTTGGAGGGAATTCAAATGAATAATCAGCGCATTTGCCTGTAAGTCACCGCAAAATGTTGCAACCCTGTCCATAGATTGAGAATCCATAATCTGGGCAATTCCCAGATTAGCCATAATGATGGCTGTTGGTGCCTTTTCCCTGGCAATTAAAAAGCTGTCACGAGCCTGTTCATTTTCAAGTCCTGCTCGAACGCTGCCCAAACCCAGAGCACAGCCCACAGATTCAGCCGCTGTTGCCAGGTTCGCATTAAAGTTAAAACTCTCCTCAATCCCGCCGCTCATTGAGCTGATCAGGAGGGGAAACTGGAGTTCCTTACCCAAAAATGTTGTACCTGTATCTATCTCATTGAGGTTTATTTCAGGGAGCGCATTATGAATGAATCTCCAGCGATCAAATCCTGCAGAGATCGAAAAGTTTAAAGCATCATTTTGAGCAAGAACAAGATGATCTCGCTTGCGTTGCTCAATGTCCCTCGTCAAGGCGAACCTCGCCAAACTCCCCGATTTTATTCATAACTAAAGTTTGAATCTCTTCCATACGCTCAGATGTTTTTGCTTCAAATCTTACCACCAGGACAGGCTGTGTATTTGATGCTCTCACCAGACCCCATCCATCTCCAAATCGAATACGCACCCCATCCACATCGATGCAATCATAGTTCTCTTTGAAATAATTGGCTGCTTTTTCTGCAATTTCAAATTTCTCAGAGTCTGAATTACATGTCAATCTGATCTCAGGTGTTGAATAGTATTTGGGAAGTTCATCCACCATCTCAGAAAGAGGTCGATTACTCTTAGAAAGAAGTTCCAGCATGCGACCACCATTGTAAATGGCATCATCGAAACCATAATATCTATCGGCAAAGAAGAGGTGACCGCTCATCTCCCCAGAGAACGGTGAGTTGAGTGTTTTCATATGAGATTTGATATGTGAGTGACCCGTTTTGTACATAACAGGAGTTCCACCGAACTCAAGAATTTTTTCCTCAAGTGCCTGTGAGCATTTCACATCAAAAATAATGTTATCATCTTTTGATTTGATCACATCCTGCGCAAAAAGGATCATCTGATAGTCAGCCCAGACAACCTGGCCTTTTTCATCAATCACTCCTAGACGATCAGCGTCACCATCGAAAGCAATACCGACATCATAGCCTCCACGCTTCACCTCATCCTGGATATCTTTCAGATTGGCGGGAACCGTTGGATCAGGATGATGGTTAGGGAAGGTTCCATCAACATCGCAATACAGCGCGGTGACTTCACACCCCATTCTCTCATAAACTTCAGGTGCGCAAAGTGCACCTGCTGCATTTCCTGAATCGACGACTATGCGCATGGGTCGCTTGAGATCAATACCCTTGACGACTGTATCCATATACTCTGGTAATAGATCATAGTCTGAAGCAGTACCTTTGCCCGCCTCAAAATCATCATTTTTTATGAGGGTAAGCATGTCCTGGATATCCTGACCAAAAAAGGCAAGCTGATTAAAGGTCAATTTGAATCCATTAAACTCTGGTGGGTTATGAGAGCCTGTTATCTGACAGGCACCATCCACATCATCAAAATGAAATACACTAAAATAATTCCCTGGTGTAGGCAGAATGCCAATATCCATGACATCAATCCCAGTAGATAGTGCGCCCGCTTTAAAATATTCTTTTAATTGCGGGGTTGTGAGCCTCACATCTCCAGAGAGAGTAATTTTCTTTCCACCACGACGCTTTACGATTGATGCGAAGGCACGTCCCAGAGCAACAACGACTTCCTCAGGAAAATCGACTGATACTTCTCCACGTATATCATACTCTCTAAAAATAAAATCATTTACATTCATGTATATATTCTCCTAAGACCACTATTTATTTGGGGTCTGTGTTTTTTCAAGTTCATCAACAGCCTGGCGTACGTTGCCATCAAATCTATCCAAATATAGTCGGCTTTCATCTGCGGATGCATGGCTTTTATGCATAACCAGAGCCACCTTGACATAGTTTTCTGATTTGACGAGCAGATCAGTTGCTTCTTCATAACTGCAAGAGGTGATAGTTGAAACAATACGTCGAGCTCTATCTTCCAATTTGATATTTGTAGCCTTTAAATCTACCATGAGATTCTCGTAGACTTTACCCCTCTTAACCATGGCTGTGGTGGTAATCATATTGAGGACCAGCTTAGTAGCCGTTCCTGATTTCATGCGAGTTGATCCCGTGATCACTTCTGGTCCCACCGGCACAGAGATCAGAACGTCAACATCAATATCGATGTGGTTTCTGTCTGCACAGGTGAAAAATACTGTAGCTGCTCCCAATTCTCGTCCACGTTCCAGGGCACCTAGCACGTATGGGGTGACTCCACTTGTGGCAATACCCATGATGACGTCATTTTCCGTGACCGCAAGATCAGCAATAAGTTTTCGGCCATCTTCTGGGAAATCTTCCGCTCCTTCCACAGCAGTGCGCAAGGCAGTGTCGCCACCTGCTATGAAGCCTTGAACTCTATCAGGGCTGGCATTGAAAGTGGGTGGAATTTCAGAGGCATCTAATACTCCAAGTCGTCCTGAAGTCCCTGCCCCCACATAGATCAGGCGCCCATCATTCTGGAAAGCATGGTCTACCAGTTCTGTTGCCTGAGTAATATCATCCATTTGCTCAGCGACCTGGCCAGCGATGATATGGTCTTCGTGGTTAATGATTTCAAGGATTTCACGAATCGAAGACGAATCCAGCTTCATACTCTCTGGGTTGCGTTGCTCTGTTAAAAGGTTGCCTAATTTCAATGTCATTATCTTCATGCTCCCACCCTATAAAACTTATAATAGTATCCTGCCTATTCTGGCTCTGGCTGTCACTCATGTCTTCAACATCTCTTGCGTTACCTGATTGAAGGCGGCTCTCAACTCGGCGGCAATTATACATTGAAAGATGTTTGTAAACCAAATGATATCAACCCGGGATACGCCAGCAAAGAAAGCACCCCGCACATGAGCTCGAAACTGATTGACCATACCTGATGTCATCAAAGAAGCCAGAACTGATATTTCCCGCTCCTGAAGGGAAAGCCCAGAACGGGATAGGACGCGACCATAACCATCTTCAATCATCCATCTTGTTAAATCCGGGTGCAACTCATCCATAGTTTTTTTCAGTTTTGAATGATATTTACCATAGATGATTTGACTGGTCTCTTCACCGGCTCGCTTATGATTGCCCACGTGTTTGGTAGCATGCTTTACTGGAAAATGGATTCTCAATTGCTTGAGAGCCTCGATAGTTTTTGGAAATCCGGCAAAAAGCAGTGTCTGCAGGATAGCCTCTTCAATAGCCTCCTCATCCAAAACACCTATGCATCGTTGTATCCACACATTTAACATGACCTGATCATTTAGCGTCGTAGCTGTCACAATGACTCCCAGGAGAAACATTTTCTTCTGATGGGAACTCTGGAGTTCTTTCCAGCAATGGGTAAGTTGAGATTCGCAGGCTGAGTATCTGGTTGAGAATACCATAGGCTTATAGGATAATCGTGTTGAAGCCTGATGAAACTCGAATTTTGAGTATCTGGCAAATAATGGATACGATGTTGGAGGCAGAATGATCATTTTTCCAACACATCTTGCTGTTTCAAGATGTTGGTAATGCCAAAGACCAACCTATGGTTCAAGCTTGAATCGAATTATATTATTTGTATGTTGAACGTGATAATGAGTACCAACAATCCAGACAATAGCTCCAAACAATGATCGAGATTATTCTCGCCGTCATTGGCCTTATTCTCAGCTTCATTTTTGCCGGAGCAGAAATTGCATTACTCTCTTCAAACCGACTTCAACTTGAGGTCTGGCAAAGGCGTGAGGTGCGCGGTGCCAAATCAGCCCTGAAGGCCAGTCAAAACCCGGAACAGTTTCTCACAGCCACACTGGTTGGGAATAATATTGCCAACATTCTGACTACTTCCTTTTCAACGGTGATGCTGATCAAGGTTATCCCCAATGAGTGGATCATTTTGCTGATCATTTCCGTGAGTGTTCTCATATTTGGTGAAATTATACCTAAAACTCTCTTTCGCGAATTTCCTAACGCTTCCATGTTATTTTTTGGGCGCTTTGTCAAAATATTTGAGGTGATTCTCTATCCCCTGACCATCCTACTCCGTCTTTATCGGCAAATAATCCTGAGAAGTGATGACGTTGAGAGTCAGACCAATCTGGACTCTGAGGAGCTGCATCTCCTATTCAATGATCCCCGGGAGGAGAGTGGAGTAGATGTCCATGAGCGTCAAACCATTGCCCGTATATTCACCTTTAAAAACACCTCAATCAGCGAAGTGATGACGCCTCGCCCCGATATGACTTCAATTTCCATTGATAGTAGTATGGGAGAAGTTGAATCAGCCTTTCTGGAGTCTGGATATTCCAAACTCCCAGTATATGAAGATACTACCGATGATATCAAAGGTATTGTTTTCCTCCATGATATTTTCAGGGGAGCCACTGAGCTCCGCGAAGTTATGCGGGAGGTTTATTTTGTCCCGGAAACCAAAGCTGCAGATGAATTGCTGGGTGAAATGCAGACCAAGAGTCTATCCATTGCAATCGTGATTGATGAATATGGTGGCACTGCGGGTCTTGTCACTATGGAAGATTTATCTGAAGAGCTATTTGGTGAATTTACAGATGCCTTTGATGAAGATGATTCAGCAGTCCAGCAACTTGATAAGGGGCTGCTCATCAAAGGAAATGCTGAGATAGATCTTCTGAATGAGCAATATGATTTTGCCATTCCCCCTGGTGAATACGAAACATTGGCTGGATTCCTCATTGAGAGCCTGGGGCATATCCCTCAAAAGAATGAACAGTTTTTAACAGAAACACACCGCTATGTTATCTCTTCTTCAACTGCAACACGTATTGAAACCATATTTGTTCAGGAGCGCTAATTAGCGATCACTTTTGGGTTTAATTTCTCTCATAGATCGATATCTGATCCGAGCCTTTTTTTCTACCATGTGGACCGTCCTTATTGGTCTTGTGGGTATTTTCACCATTGCTGATTTTGTTGAAAAGATTGACAATTTTGTAGATGCTGGAGCTGGGGCTAATCTCATGTTGGTGTATTATGGTTATAGCTTGCCCTACTTTATTGATATGGCCCTTCCCATGAGTATGCTTCTGGCCACGGTCTTTTCACTCGGCACCCTCAACAAGAACTATGAAATTGCAGCCATGCGTGCTTCAGGGATAAGTATGCTCCGTATTGCACGTCCCTTACTCCTGCTCGGTCTATTCTTCACCATATTTCAGTTTATCTTTCAAAATCTGGTGGTCATGCCTTTCAATCATCAGCAGAAAGAGATTACTCGTAACATTTTAAAACCGAAGAAAAGTCCCAGGAAAATGAAGGAAGTCGTTCGTCAGGATGTAAATGGCAATATTATGGTCATCAAATCCTACGACGTCCCCAACAATAAATGCAGGGATGTTTCTATCCTGGCCTATCAGGACTCCGGGATTACGGAGCGATGGGATTATGCAAGGCTGGAATGGGTTGATTCTTTGCAAACATGGAATAAAGCAGAAGGCTTGAATCGCCGCTTTGATGCTGCTGGAAAATTATTGTTTTCGGAGATGAGTCTCAGCGATGAGCTACCTATCACCTTAACACCAGCCGATATCGTCAAAGAGCAGATTAGACCCAACGAAATGAATGTTTTTCAACTTGTAGATTTTATTGAGAAGAAAAAACTTCTGGGGCTAAACCCTCACCGCTGGGTAGTGGATTTTCACTTTAAACTAGCATTTGTGATGACTGGATTTATTGTAATTTTTCTGGGAATTAGTTTTGCCCTTCAGGGGACGAGAGAGAATCTGGCTGTGGGTGTGGGCAAGAGCGTGATAGCTCTGTTTGTCTACTATATTCTCCTTATCGGAGGACAAAAAATAGGCTATAACAGTTCACTTCATCCAGCTTTCGCTGTCTGGTTTGGAAATGTAGTTCTCTTTATTGCAGGGGGATGGCTGTTTTTTCAAACAGCTAAAAAATAGATTTTTTTTGAAGTCCGCAGATGCTCTCACTCTGCATTGAGAAACTTACCTCTTAAACTGAAAACTGATCCCAAATTCAATGCCCTCAGCATTGGCGAAAGACATCCCCCCTAATAATTTCAGAGCTAGGTCTGCATCAAACCAGATCAGGTGAACTCCGGCACCGATTGATGCTTCCCTCCCATAGGGTCCACCAAAGGCCATACCAGACCTGATGGGAACCATACCAAAGCGGATCCACTCAGCTGCGAGGGCCAATCTCCAGGATCGATCAGCGAAGTAATAGTCATCTAAGCCGGCAGATAAATCTGCCATGATGATAAAGTCATTCTTGTACTGGTAACTGCCCCCGAGACGAAACATGGCCGGATAATTCATACGTATGCTATCTGGCTTGGGAACGTTTGTCTCGTCAAACTTGAAGAGGCTATCGGTATCAGCAAGAGCACCAGTCACATTCACGCCCTCCATCTCCATAGCGTATAAGGTGCTGGCTGAGAAGGTTGTGCTGTCGCTAGAAATCTGCAGCAGATCACGTATAGGAACGAGACCTTCTATGAGCCCAATATTCTTGGCTATGAAATTCTTATCGTTACCCCAATTGATGAATCCAATCACATTATTAATGGCGAAGCCAAACTGCCAATTGTTGATTTTGCGAGTGTTAAAACCTAGATCAACAGCCAGACCATTTCCACCAATTGCCCGGGTATATCGATAAAAACCATCAGACTCAAGCCCTGTGGGGTTTGTACTGAAGGCACCACCCGAAGAATCCACACCGGCAAAGCCAATCCCGGCTAAATATTTAAAGGTGGCTCCAATATTATATTTCTCAAAGGGGATGGCAAAAGAAAAACCAAAGTTGGTCACCATGAGAACATCCTGCCGGAGAGATAAATCAAACGATCTACCTATCTGATTGCCTTCCATGACCATTTCAAATAAGCCATAGGGTAACGAATTCTGCATGTAATACTCAACACCAGATGTGAAGGCATAATTTCCAAGCGAAACATTCAATATTGGAATGGGAACACTTACTCCCAGACCAAATGCGAACCCATCTTCTGAAATTTCAGAAAGTAGAAATTCTTTATGTGTTCTATTGCTGCCTAACATTTTCTCTTCAAGATCAAAAGGATTGCCATCCTTATCACCTGAGAAATATTGGTTGAACAGAGCAAGAGACATAAAATTGTTGAAGGCTGTAATTTTGAAATCCAGGAGATCAGCACTAAACGTTAGATCCTCAGTATATCCCAGGTTGGCAGGGTTATATCCAATGGCAGAGATGCCCCTTGAAGATACCGTATATGCATTGCAAAGCCCTAGTCCTCTAGCATCGATGTGCGCCTGTCCGAATCCAGAAGCTACCAGCACCAACATGCCAATGAGTATGTGGATAAACCTTCTCATTGCGTGGTGTCCTCTTCAGCGCTGCTAAACATGGGACCAGAATTCAATATGAATTGCATAAATGCGGTAACGTCAATTCCAGCAGAGAAGGGTAGCAGGGCAGGATTAGGGGTCTCTTCCAGGATAAACTTTGTAGCGATGTAATGATCTTTGGACTCCACAAGCCAACCCAGCTCACCATAGGCTGTCACATCTTGAATAAGCCATAATTCAGTGCCACTACTATTTAAGGTCAAGTTATAGAGAGAATCTGGGACGGTAGGCGCATCCAACTCCACAAAAGCCAGCGCGGAAGCAACATCTGCAAATCCTGAATCAGATCGAGCCAACATAAAGGTATCGAGAAATGCATATTTCTTGTGTTTGAGGGTGCCATAGGTGGAATCACCCTCCATATCGGTCAAATTGAAATCTGCTGAATAACTAAACTGGCCTGAACCTTCCATACCCGGAATCACCAGACCTGTACTTGGATCAGCGATACCTGCGGGAATTTCAAGCTGAAGTGTCTTCACCAGTGGATGCATAATGAGGGTATCCAGGTTCAAATCAAGTGTATCTGCCGAGCCATCATCATCCAGGTCAGCCGAAACCAGCACTCGGTTTTCGAGGGAGCTATAGAATGGGAAATATTGAATATCGGAGACCAGAATTTCCAACCCGAAGCCAAGTCCAATATCACTAAAAATGATGGTGTTAATGGTGGAACTAAGCAGCATATCAGAATCATCTGGAACACCATTAGCTCCCACTAATTGTCTGATAGTACTGGAATCCAATGCAGCCATTTTAGAAAATGTTGGAGGCATAAATTCAACTCCACCTGTAGCAATGGACAGATAAAATGGAATTTCAAAGCGCCAGGTTCCTGATATCTCGGCCCCCGCGGTAATCGATGTAAGTCCATTAGGTGAAATGCTGGCATCGCCGCCCACCGAAACGATATCAGGCATCATAGCCATTAAATTGACAATGTTATTATCTGCAGGGAAGTGTTGAACAATGGTTGCATCACCAGCCACGGTTCGTCGCACATATTCACGACTTATGCGAATCTCTGTAGATACTGGTAAATCTGGCGATCCTGATTGAAAATTTACTGAATCCGGATCAAGCGCCACGACAACACTGTCGCCATCTCTGAAGCCCTTCACTTCTAAACCTAAGCCCGGTGAAACACCAAACTCATTCTCCATAGTGATGGCAAGGATAGCCTCTCCAAATGTGATTCCACCAACAAGTCCTGGTAAACTCAGTGGTTGTTCTTGATCACTTAATCCAAAATTGATATCAAAGAGTCCAACCAGATCCTCGATTCTCAGTGAAGTCATCAGAACATTAACATCGATGGCCATTTCATCTGGTGGTGGATAAGGGATGGTGGTTGGACCTCCATCTGAGCTAAATTGTATTTCAGTCTCAATGAGCAATGAATCTAGAGGTGTATCATCCCCCGTAAGATTACTTAGTATATGACCATCTAATACGACAACAGTATCTCTCGTTTGCCCATCAGGCAATGCAAAGGTTATAACTTCATAGCCTCCGGCGTCCAAACTGTCTTGATGAGCATAAAAGTTTCTGAGTTTGATACGCAAAACATCAATATCCAGACCCATTTGATTTTCAAGGGAGATACTCAGACGATTGGTATCAGCATGATCCACATTATCTTTAAAAGTCGCTTTAACAATCTGAACACTGAAAGCTGCATCTGGTGATGAAGTGTTCATATCCTGATATATAGCCATGGTGGTGTCGCGCATATTTATCTGGAAACTCTCGAAACCATCAATATCCAGGGAAAAATTATAGTGGAAGAAGGGGTTCACACCCATTGGGAATTCTAAGGTATCACCATTATTTCCATTAATAGTGCCACCAAATTCAAAAATGAGACTGTCAAATAAAGTTATACCATCAAGTGAGGATATTTTGACACTATCCTCGCCAGCTCGCATATACTCGGAAATGCTATCGAAGAGGTGATTATGAAGTGTGTCAAGCCTACCAGCAGCACTTTTTGTGTAGACAAGTAGTCCAAGATCAGAAGAGGTTAAGGGTAGTTGACTATTGATAGTCGAAGAGATTGACCCAGTAAGAATCTTAACTGACTCAAAACTTTCAATGGGGACATCTGGTGGTAGGGTTGCAGGATCTGGAAGCAAAGCATAAGCTTCCCTGATTCCCGGGAGGATTGTCTCAGGAATCACGATCTCAGCACCAGCTGGAATTGCTGGGACAAAAAGAGTATCATCACATATAAATGTTTCAGGAATAGTACCGCAGGCAGTACATCCACCCAGATCAGTTGGGCTGGCCACACTCACTTCAATTGCATGAACATAGCCAGGTAACATTACATCTTGGTCAAAATTCATATTCGTATCAGCATCACCAAAAGTAAAATTCACCGTCACAGAACGTCTTGCATTGGGATCACCACATGTTGATGCAGGAATTGTATCGTTCGTGTAGGGGGGATAGTCAAATCCCATATCAGTCATATTTATGACTGTTTCCACCGGTCCTATGTGAATTCCTGAATCCAGGACCGCAGGTAGGAGTGATCCGATATTAATTGGACCGACGCCCAGGGCCATAGGATCCTGACCAGGAATGACAAACATATCGTCGGGAAGTGTTATTGGTGGTAAATCATTCTCAAGTGTGATATACAGACCACCTGGATAATCAGCCAGAGTATCCGGAAGCAAAATATCCATGATCCCGTCACCATCTGTATCTACAGAATCACCATAAACCTGAATGGTCCCTGTGGTATCAGATGCGAGCAAACCATCAAATGGGTAATTTTCAGAAACTAAGGGAATGGTCAGAGTCATTTGCCAGGTTGGCAATACCACCTTGGTGGGAAGTCCAAAATCACATTGCAGAACAAGAATGCCCCACAATATGGCCAGTACTAATCCTGCTGACCGTCCTTTAAGTTTATGAAATTTGATAGGTATAATCCTTTTCTAATACCTGTAATGTTCCGGTTTGAAAGGACCTTTGGCAGAGATGCCTAAATAGTCTGCCTGATCATCAGATAGTTTGGTCAGTTTGACATCAAGATGAGCAATATGCAGTCTGGCTACTTCTTCATCAAGTTCCTTGGAAAGTACCTGAACACCATCCGCAACACTACCTTCATACAGCGCCATCTGAGCTAGCACCTGATTGGTAAACGAAGTGGACATCACAAAGGATGAGTGACCTGTGGCATTACCCAGATTCACAAGACGACCTCTGGAAAGCAATACGATTGATTTGCCATCAGGGAACTCAAATTTATCAACCTGAGGTTTGATATTGGTCTCAATGATACCAGGAGTAGTCTCCAGCCAGTTCACATCAATCTCATGATCAAAGTGACCAATATTGGCCAGAATAGCATTATCCTTCATTTTGCTCATGTGCTCACCGCGGATCACATCCTTACAGCCCGTAGTGGTAACAAAGATATCACCAAAGCTGGCAGCCTCTTCCATGGTAACCACAGAAAAGCCTTCCATAGCGGCCTGTAGGGCACAGATGGGATCGATTTCAGTCACGAAGACTTGAGCCCCATATCCAGCCATGGACTGGGCAGAGCCCTTACCAACATCACCATAACCAGCAACGATGATCTTTTTACCTGCCAGCATGATATCGGTACCACGTTTGATACCGTCAGCCAGAGATTCTCTACACCCATACTTATTATCAAATTTAGATTTGGTAACAGAGTCATTCACATTGATAGCAGGGAAAGGTAAGCCACCCTCTTCCATCAACTGATAAAGACGGTGAACACCAGTGGTGGTCTCTTCAGAGACACCCTTGATCTCAGCATGCATCTCAGGATGTTGTTCCAGGATGACCTGAGTCAGATCACCACCATCATCTAAGAGTAAGTTGGGGCCTTTACCATCAAAGTCCAGGGTCTGATCTATACACCACCAGTATTCTTCTTCTGTCTCACCCTTCCAGGCGAATACAGGAACTCCTGTAACAGCGATAGCTGCTGCGGCATGATCCTGGGTTGAATAAATATTGCAGCTGGACCAGCGCACTTCAGCTCCCAAATCAGTAAGGGTCTCGATTAAGACAGCCGTCTGGATGGTCATATGGATACAACCTGCGACTCGGGCACCAGCAAGTGGCTTGGAGTCTCCATACCGTTTTCTTAGCTCCATGAGGCCTGGCATCTCTTTTTCAGCCAGATGCATCTCATCTCGGCCAAAGGCGGCCTGG
>JABIFX010000150.1 GCA_018650445.1 Fidelibacterota bacterium | reverse complement strand
TGTATCAATTATTTTTAATGAAATAGCTCTAGATCGTCTACAATGCGCCGATAATAAAGAATATTGTCGTGGGTCCGTCGTGGGTCCATTGTGACAAGGTTTAGAGCCTGTTCTCTTGTTCCGGACAGTATCAAAAATAATGCTCAACAGGCTGTGTGGAGAAGATAATCATGTTTGATAATGCATCGATCTTGATCACCGGAGGCACAGGCTCCTTTGGTAAGAAATATACTCAAACCTTACTGGACCGTTACAACCCCAATAAGATCATTGTCTACTCTCGAGACGAATTAAAACAGTTCGAGATGCAGCAAGAGTTTAATCAACCTTGTATGCGCTATTTTATCGGGGATGTACGAGATGGTGAACGCCTGAAGCAGGCAATGCGGGGTGTTGATTTCGTGATCCACGCAGCAGCCTTGAAGCAGGTTCCTGCGGCAGAGTACAATCCAATGGAGTGTATAAAGACCAATATCAATGGTGCCGAGAATGTAATCAAGGCAGCGATTGATTGCTGTGTAAAACGAATCATTGCATTGTCAACAGACAAAGCCGCCAATCCAATCAACCTCTACGGGGCAACCAAGTTGGCCTCAGACAAACTGTTTGTAGCAGCCAATAACATGGTCGGCCAGCAAGATACCCGTTTTTCCGTTGTTCGATATGGCAATGTGGTCGGTACTCGAGGTTCAGTGGTTCCATTCTTCCAGAAAATGATCGATGAAGGTGCAGACCATCTTCCTATTACCCATCAGGATATGACCCGTTTTTGGATCACCTTGCAAGAGGGGGTCGATTTTGTACTGAAGAACTTTCAACGGATGTTTGGTGGAGAGATTTTTGTACCCAAAATCCCCTCAATGAGAGTGGTCGATCTGGCTAACTCAATGGCACCGAATCTAGAGCAGAAGATTGTAGGTATCCGACCAGGTGAGAAGCTCCATGAGATTATGTGTCCGCAAGATGACTCACACCTTACTGTTGAGTTTGACGACCACTATGTGATTGCGCCAAGTATCAATTTCAACTCTTGTGGAAATCGCTTTGATCAAAATCGATTGGAAGAAACAGGAAAGAAAGTGAAACAAGGGTTTGAATACAATTCAGGCAGTAACCCTCACTTTTTAACGGTTGAAGAGCTGAAAAGTTACAATTGATGATTCCGTATGGACGACAGCAGATCTCTGAAGAGGATATTGAATCAGTAGTCGATGTTCTTCGATCTGATTTCTTGACTCAGGGGCCTGTAGTGCCCCAATTTGAGCAAGCAGTTTGTGATTATACCGGGGCAAAGTTTGCAGTCGCTGTGAACAGCGGAACCTCGGCACTTCACATTGCATGTCTGGCGTTGGGTTTACAGCAAGGAGACTGGCTCTGGACAACCCCCATCACCTTTGTGGCCTCAGCAAATTGCGGACTCTATTGTGGCGCACAAGTTGATTTTGTCGATATCGACCCACTAACCTGGAACCTCAGTATTTCCGTATTGGAAGAGAAGCTGGCTCATGCAAAAACGCAAAGGCGCTTACCCAAAATAGTAGTAGCGGTCCACTTTGCAGGCCTTCCTTGTGAGATGGAAAGAATCAGACAGCTCTCCAAAGAGTACGGCTTTTCAATAATTGAAGATGCCTGTCATGCAATGGGTGGCTGCTATCAGGGGGTTCCTATTGGTGCGGGGGCGTACAGTGATATCACGATTTTTAGTTTTCACCCAGTAAAGAACATAACAACGGGTGAGGGTGGAATGACGGTAACCAATAGTGCCGAATTGGCTGGTCAGATGAAGCGACTACGCAGTCATGGTATTACCAGTGAACCACAGCAGATGACCAGGTCACCGGATGGGCCTTGGTACTATCAACAGATAGGGCTTGGTTTTAACTATCGGATGACGGATTTGCAAGCAGCACTGGGCCTTAGCCAACTGAAAAAACTAGACGAATTTATCGCTAGTCGCAGGCGGATCGCCACAACGTATGATTATGAGCTTTCTGCCTTTCCGCTACAGTTGCCCTATCATACCGCACAAAATAATACTCTTTCCGGCCTTCATCTCTATGTGGTGCGCCTCCAACAAGGCAGCGTTCATAATAGAAAAGAGTTGCTGGAGAATTTAAGAGCATGCGGGATCAATGTGCATGTGCATTACATCCCCGTGTATGCTCAGCCCTATTATCAGCAGTTTGGCTATAATCGAGAAGATTTCCCTGAGGCAGAAAAATACTACAGTCAGGCGCTCACCCTGCCGATATATCCAAGTATGGGCAAGCGAGATCAACAAACTGTAATAGCAGCATTGCATGAGGAGCTGACGAGGCAAACTAACAAGAAAGAGTTTGTTAAGTCATGAGTTTATCACTGGGGTTTATTGGTGGTGGACTTAATTCTGCAGTAGGGCAGGCACACTACTGCGCGAGCCAGTTAGACAAGCGCTGGGAGCTTTGTGCAGGGCTATTTAGTCAACATGGCGATATCAATCTTGAAACAGGCAAGGCATGGCATGTTGATGAGAAGCGGGTCTACCCTGATTTGGGGGAGTTTCTAGTCCAAGAGCAGCAATCTTTGGATGCAGTTGTAGTGCTTACGCCAACCCCCAGCCATGCAGATATTGTCTGTAAATTGCTCGATCAAGGTATAGCCGTCATCTGTGAGAAGGCACTTACCGCCTCAATAGCTGACTTGCGACGAATCGAATCTGCCTATCGCGAAAACTCTTTTCTAGCGGTTACCTATAACTACAGTGGTTACCCCATGGTGCGTGAGCTACAGCAGCGGATTAAGGCAGGGGAGTTAGGGAAGATTCATCAAATTCAGATAGAGATGCCGGCAGATGTCTACCTGCAGATCAAACAGGGTGAATACCTGACACCACAATCATGGCGTTTAGAGGATGGAGAAATTCCCACTATTTTGCTAGATCTTGGGGTGCACCTACATCACCTCTGCCAATTCCTAACCGGCCTTAATCCGCTGGAGGTTAATGCGGACTATCACAACTACTCACGTTTTGATGATGTGGTGGATGATGCTCATCTCTGGGTCAAGTATGAACAGGGGATGAACGCCTCAATGTGGATGAGCAAGACTGCACTGGGGCACCGTAACGGATTGCGAGTGCGTATCTATGGTGAAAAAGGGAGTGCTGAGTGGTATCAGATGGATCCGGAAAACTTGACTCTCAGTGATCAGCAGGGGCGGAAAACAGTGGTTGATCGTGGTTGTGCGGCCTCTGACCTGATGCCGTATGAGCGTTTTAAACCGGGTCACCCGATTGGCTTTGTGGAGGCCTTTGCCAATCTCTATGGTGATATTGCCGATGCGTTGATAGATCATCGGCAAGGGAAAGTGGGTAATCACCCTTATGTCTATGGGCTGGAGCATGCGGCTCAAGGGCTTCATATGCTGCGCTCAGCAACGCTGGCACATGAACAGAGACGGTGGATTTTGTTATGACTGGAATTCATAATTAACCCCTGACCAGAAAAAAGAAAGAAGAATGTGGTCTACATTATGTAGTACACTCTATGTGTCCATATTATTACGGAGAGTTCTGATGTATGCAACGAATGTGAGAACACTGAAAAAAAATCCTTCTGCAGCACTTCGTCATGCGGAAGAGGGGCCTGTTGTGGTGCTGAAAGGCAACCACCCCAATGCTGTCATTCTTCACCTAGAGCCAGAACAGAGTATTGGAGAGAGTGAGCAGGCACTGCTGCCAGCGTTAGCGGCATCCCTCTATAAAGATGGAACCCTATCCCTGGGAGCCGCAGCCCAATTGAGTAAGATGGGGCTCTCTTCCTTTGCGGGTCACCTCTCATCACTGGGGGTAGAGGTTGTCGGTAAGGATGAAACGACAGAGAAAGAGCAGGGAGACTTGGCCCGTTGGCTGGTTCTGTAATTGCTGATGCAGGGCCTCTGATTGCCTTCTCTTCAGTGGGGCAGTTGGAGCTGCTGAGAAAATTATTTCATCAAATAGTGGTGCCTGTTGAAGTGATTGATGAGTCGCTATACCAAAATAGATCGGGGGCCATTCCTATCCAAAAGGCCTTGGATTTTGGTTGGCTCCATACCTCGGATAGTTCACTGAACCATGGATTATGGAAGGTGCCGCCTTCACTGGGGAAAGGAGAAGTGGCTGCGATTCAGTTGGCTTTAGAGAGTCCGGATTCACTACTTATTCTGGATGATCGACTGGCACGGAGAGAGGCACTTCGTCTCGGTTTGCAGATCATAGGTACAGTAAAAATAGTTGTGGTTGCACAACAGAGGGGGTTGATAGAGCAAGCAGAAAAGCTGATTCAGCAGATGGCAAGTAACGGATACAGGATCTCGCTTGAGCTTCTGGAGAAGGTAAAGCAGGGTGTCTAGTTCAATGTTGGGAAAAGTTATGAGTTTAGAATATGCGCATCGGTAGCCGTTTGATTGGAGATGGAGCCTCGTGTTACCTGATTGCAGAGATGTCGGGTAACCATGGTGGAGATATTGAACGCGCCAAAGAGATCATTCGGCAGGCCAAAGAGGCGGGGGCAGATGCAGTAAAGATTCAGGTCTATCGTCCTGATACCATCACCCTGAACAGTGATAAAGAAGATTTTCTGATCCCTGCTGAAAATGCATGGGCTAAATATAGCAATCTCTATCCCCTTTAGGAGTATGCGCACACCCCATGGGAGTGGATTCCTGAATTGGTAAAAGAGGCAGAAAAGGCTGGCATAGAAATATTCGGTTCTGTGTTTGATGAAACCTCGGTAGACTTTATGGAGGCGCTTCACACCTCGGCATACAAGATAGCAGCACCGGAGATTAACGACATGGCACTACTGCGAAAAGTTGCTGCAACGGGTAAGCCTGTAATTCTCTCCACAGGTCTGGCCGATATCATAGATATTGATTATGCAATAACAACACTAAAAGAGAGCGGCTGTCATGATATTATTGTACTTAAATGCACTACCGCATATCCAGCCCCAGCAGAAGAGGCGAATCTACGCACAATTCCAAATTTAAGAGAAACTTTCGGAGTGCAGGTGGGGCTGTCAGATCACTCTACGGGGATTGCAGTACCAATCGCGGCAGTTTCATTAGGGGCGGTCGTTGTGGAGAAACACTTTACGCTGGGAGATAAAGAAGAGACTGTAGATAGTTTTTTCTCGCTTGATCCTAATGAGTTTAGTGCAATGGTATCCTCAATAAGGATAGCAGAACAAGCATTAGGTGGTGTTGTGTATGGCTTAACAGCGGAAGCTGAAAAAAACAGAAATGGTATGCGCTCGTTATATATTAGTAAACCAATAAAAAATGGAGAAATACTTACAGTAAGGCACCTGAAGTCAGTTAGACCAGGATATGGATTAGCACCTAAATACCTCGAAGAGGTGGTAGGTAAAAAAGTGAAATGTAATCTGGAAATGGGTGACCGACTAACTTGGGATGTGTTGTGATGATAGATATAAAGCCCGTAAAACAAAAAGAAATTGAAGAGTTTATAATTAACTACCTACGTAGTAACAGCGGCCTATCCCCGCAAGAGGATTTAACAGGACTTGATTTTGTAGATAGTGGAATTCTGGACTCTTTCGGAATCCTCTCGATGATCATGGATGTTGAGAGCCGATTTTCTATTAAACTAGCCCCTGAAAACTTGGTAGAGAGTCGAGCGAAGACTGTAGAAGGGCTGGCTTCACTGATAGTTAACGAAATGGATAACGATGAAAAATAGCCATGTAGATCAACTGCTGGATAAATACAGTTCTGATCTGCATCGTATGCTGAATGTAGAGCGTCCGCCTAATATCGATCGATTGTGTGAAGTGCTTGAAGCGTGTATGCACAATAGAAAGCAGGTTTTTATCTGTGGTAATGGGGGAAGTGCGGGAAATGCAAATCATATTGCTAACGACTTGATCTACCTAGATGGTGCAGAAGGAAAAGGTCTGCGGATTGAGGCGCTTACCGCTAATCAGTCTGTGATGACCTGTCTTGGTAATGATTTGGGCTATGAGCATATATTCTCTAAACAGCTAGAGGTTAAGGCGAATGCGGATGATCTGTTGATCGTGCTGTCAGGGAGTGGGAACTCAAAGAATATTATCCAAGCCTTGATAAAGGCAGAAGAGCTGGGGATGAAAACCTGTGCGATACTGGGGTATTCCGGTGGAAGTTGCAAATCTCTTGCTGAATATCCGATCCACTCTCCAGTCAATGACATGCAGGTTGCGGAAGATTTGCAGATGGTTGTGGCTCATGTTTGTATGAAGCATCTAAAACAAAGTGCTGTTGATTCAAGTCATGGATAAGTATGCAATTGATAGCCATAAATTGATATATCACCCCCGTAGGGTTGCTCAATGGGCTGATGCTAATGATAAGTGGGAGAAGCTAAAAACAGTTTATCCGATATATCTAGAGATATCCCCGATTGGTGCATGTAATCACCGCTGTACCTTCTGTAGTGTTGATTACCTTGGGCATGAATCAGTTAAGCAAGATAAAGAGCAGTTGTTAGATCGAATCACAGAGATGGCGGAACTAGGCGTAAAAAGCATCATGTTCGCCGGTGAGGGTGAGCCATCATTGTGGAAGCCGCTTCCAGAAATATTGGACCACTGTACAGCGGTTGGAATTGACACCTCGATGACAACCAATATGGTCCCATTTAATGAAAACAATACGGAATCCTTTGTTCGTAACTGCAAATGGATCAAGGCCAGTATCAATGCAGGCAATGAAGAGGACTACGGAAAAATCCACCAGACCAAGCCGCAAGAGTTCAAGCAGGTGATTTCAAACTTTGAGCACTGTGTGCGCACCAGAGAAGCGCATGGATATGACTGTACCCTTGGAGGGCAGATGCTGCTGTTGCCAGAGAATCAAAAAGGTGCAGTATCATTGGCAGGGCGCTTAAGAGATGCGGGCGCGGATTATCTGGTGATCAAGCCCTATACACAGTCGCAGTACGGGATCTCCAGAGAATACGAAGATCTCCGATATGACGCCATGCAATATCTGGAAGAAGAGTTAAAGAAGTATGAAACAGAAGACTTTAAAATCGTGTTCCGTATTCATGCGATGAACAAGCTGCATGAACAGAAACAGCCATATAGCACCTGCTACTCTACGCCGAATTTTTGGGGATACATCATGGCCGATGGCAATGTCTACACCTGCCAGACCTTTGCAGGAGATGAACGGTTTTGTATCGGTAATATCAACAAATCGAGCTTTCAGGAGATCTGGGAAGGAGAGAAAAGATCCTCTCAGTTGCAGTTTATGTTGAACGAACTCAATATCTCCGAATGCCGAAAGAAC
>JABIFX010000216.1 GCA_018650445.1 Fidelibacterota bacterium | reverse complement strand
CCGGAAAATGCTACAGAAGCCTTTCTTCTGATGAATGGGATGAACTTTGAGGGCGCGTATGAAAATAATCCCATCACCAATGAACCTGATCCCTTAATTTTTTCTGGAAACCCATTTACAGAAACCGGATGGCTTGCATCAACTGAATATGGTGATGGTGATTGGAGGAGCCTCCTATCTACTGGATCATTTCATCTTGCACCGGGAGAGAGCCAACATTTAGCTGTTTCATGTGTTGTTTCTCCGGGAATGGATCCACTGGCTGCTCTAGCAGCACTTTTTGATGATGTTGAAACTGTCAGAAATATTTACTCCGCTCAGTTTACCAATTTGGATGATCTGGTTCTGGTTTCAGCAATAAGTGTCCCGAATAATACGGAAAGTTCGGGGCCCTTTACCTTCCAATTCGAGATTCTTGATCCGGAAAACCAATGGGATAGTCATACTTTTAGCTATCAATTCGATGATATCTGGACCAATATTTCAATGACTTACCTGGGATTATCGGTTTGGCAGGCTGAACTACCTGATCTTCAAGTTTCAAATACGACAAACATGACATATTATCTTGTCCACAGTGATGGTACAGGCAATCTAGATCATTGGCCATCTGGAGCACCCTATAATAGCAACCTGTTCACTTTTGGACCAGATCTAGAGCCTCCGGTGGTTGACGGACTCCAGGAGCACAACGATGTGCATTATCAATTACCCTTCAACAAATCGGTGATGATTGATACCGTCTATGACCTGAGAGCAGATATAAATGACATCTGGCTCAACTGGACCATTGGTGGTAGTGATATAATGACCGCTCCAATGGTTGCCATTGATTCAAATGAAGTGGAGTGGTTGCCGAGTACTGTCTATGCAGGTGGGATGGCAGATTTTGTCTCCCAGTTGGGAGATACGTTGAAATATTGGGTTACTGCTCAGGATGCTAGCCTGAATGGCAATTTTGGGAACTCTGAATCGCGGTTCTTTGTAGCCAGGAATTACGAAACTATAGGTGACTGGGATCATGCTCCCTCAGTCAATGATATTGTTGACTGGGCTCCCTTCGAGTTTGGTCAAATATTTACCTTTTCCAATGGATCAGACCATTGGGGTAAGACAATTCAGCTCATACTAAATACATCTGATGCCACAGCTGACACGATGGAAATGACCAGAGAGTTGGACTTTTCACAATTTGAATTGGGTTGGTTCAAAATGCGCATGGCCACCAATTTTGGAGGTGAGAGCACATATGGCTTAATCCAGATAAAAACTGGGAGTGACTATATAACGATTGATTCTCTCTCTGGGTTTATGCTACCCGATACCTTTTCCTATGATCTTTCGAGCTATCTTCCAGATACAGCTATAAGTCTCCGGTTCATTGCTCATCGCCCTCAGGGTTTCATGCAATGGATTATAGATGATGTCATGTTCCACACGGATCCGAATCTGGTGGGAATTGAAGCATCAGCCGTAACCCCATTGACTTTTTCACTTGAGCAGAACTTCCCCAACCCATTTAATCCCCTCACATCAATCGCCTACACACTGCCTGAGCTTATGGATGTTGAGTTTGAGATATTCGATATCAGGGGTCGCCTGGTAAAAGGCTGGTCTTTGGAAAATCAGACCAGAGGAGATCACAAATTATTCTGGGATGGTACCAGTACGAATGGAGAACTTGTTTCCACGGGTGTTTACATAGGGCAAATTAAAACGGAGAACTATCAGTCGACTATTAAAATGGTTTTAGTGAAATAGAGAAGATCTGATGAGCCCATTGTGGCTCATCTTTATTCTACAACTTTTTCGATGACATCCTCAGGCAAGGGACCAGCTGGTGTCTGGCTTGTTTGATTCTTGATGGCTTCAATTTCAATAAAATCAAACAAACGGCCCTGACCGATGCCTTCACATTCCTCTTCAATGATCTTCCATCTGTAATGCGATTTTAAATTCGCCTGCCAGAAGGGGAAGGTCCTACACTGAGTTGGGCGAGCTTCATAAATGGTACAGCCCTTCTCACCATAGAAAATGCAATTATCACCATCATTTTTGAATACATACTCGCCTTTATGAAGATCCATATAGGTCGATGTAAATTTGTTGACACTCAGATCAAGATGTTTAGCTGCAAAGCCTACATCTTCCAGCGTAGGGTAGACAAAGCCCCCTCCCAGTTTGCAGCAAGCCCCACACCCCGTGCATTCAAAATGCAGCCCCCTGGCATAGAAGCGTTCTTTTGGAGCAGAATTTGACAATTTAGAATAGACCCTTTACCAGTCCACCATCCACCACGATAGATTGTCCAGTGAGATAGCTGGCTCTGGTTGAGGAGAGAAATGTAATCACTGCGGCCAGTTCTTCTGGTTGTCCCAGACGTTTCATAGGAATGTCCTTGGCGATGAGGGCCGGGTCTGCCAGATCACTATGTAATTCTTTGACTCGCTCCGTGTCATGGATACCAGGCAGCACCATATTCACCGTAATACCATATTCTGCAACTTGAGCTGAGAGTGTTTTGGCATATCCTGTTAGTCCAGCTCTGGCTGTATTGGAAAGGATCAGTGAATCAATAGGCTGCTTTACTGAGACTGATGTAATAAATACAATCCTGCCCCAGCCTTTTTCACGCATGCCCCCCAGGACTTCCTGAGCTGAATCTTTCATGGCAATCAAGTTGCCCTGTAAGGCTTTGTTCCATTGCTCGTCACTCAGACTATCATAAAATCCAGCTGAGGGACCCCCGTTATTTGCTACCAGAATATCGATAGAACCCCAATTTTCCTCTATCTCATCCAGCATACTACGTCGTGCTTTTGGGTCCACCAGGTCACACACAAATCCCTGGACCGTGGCGCCAGTGACTTTTCTGATGGATTCAGCAGCACCTTGAATTCGCTTTTCATCCCGTGAGCAGATAGCCAATTGACAACCCTCACGAGCCAGTTCCAGCGCAGCGGCATATCCCAGTCCAGATGAAGCGCCCTGTACCAAGGCCACCTTATTTTTTATACCAAAATCCATAGTATTTCCTCATTCATAAATTTCGTGACATGATAGGATAACGAAAGCAACACTGAAAGGAACAAATGGGTGGCTAATCCTGTTCACATCACTGGTACTACGTCTATATTACAAGGCTTATAATGAAAAAAGGAAACAATAAATAAATGGATCTCTACTCACTACTTCTGGCTGTCCCAGCCATCCTTATTGCACTGACATTTCATGAGTTTGCTCATGGTTATGTGGCCTATCGCTTTGGCGACCCCACAGCAAAAAATCATGGACGACTCACGCTTAATCCCTTAGCTCACCTGGACCCCATGGGTACCATCATGATATTCTTGATTCACTTTGGATGGGCGAAACCCGTCCCCGTGGACCCTCGTTATCTGGGCAACCCCAAACGGGATATGATGTGGATTGCCGCAGCTGGCCCTCTGATGAATGTGGCTCTGGCTCTCGTCTCAGGAATTCTAATCAGAATATTTCTGGTTACTGACCTGGTCTATTCTGATCCCAATGGAGGCATAGGCATCCTTTTTCAAATGCTGAGATATTCACTCTACATCAATCTGGCATTGGCTTTCTTTAACCTATTGCCTATTCCACCCCTGGATGGATCAAAAATATTAGCCGGAGTGCTTCCCCACCGGTATACACCAACGCTTTACCTCATTGAATCCAAGGGACCTATGGTTCTTTTTGGTATTATCATGTTTGGGTGGATAACAGGATTTCATGTTTTAGGAGTTGTTATCGGTCCATTTATCAATGTTTTTTCCCACTTATTTGCAGGGATCTGATGCCAGAACTGAAGTATGCTAAAACCCGTCGATTGAGACGTTTTGAATCTACTGAATCAGATGATAGACGCATCCATTTCAGACGCATAACTTCTGCCTACCCGAAGCGAAGTTTTTTAGGTCTATTGGTGATGGCCGGAATTATTGTATATCTTCTATATTATTTATCCAAAGTTTAGGGGTTTAACAGATGCAGAAAATCGTTGAATGTGTACCAAATTTTAGTGAAGGTCATGACCTTGCTCTCATCGAACAGATCACCTCATCAATTGCTCAAGTTGAAGGTGTTACCCTGCTGGATGTGGATCCAGGTGCAGATACCAATCGTACTGTTGTCACTTTTGTAGGTGGACCGGAAGCCGCTGTTGAAGCGGCCTTTCAAGGCATCAAACGTGCGTCTGAACTCATTGATCTGAGTAATCACACGGGGGCTCATGCCCGCATGGGAGCTACAGACGTTTGCCCATTCATTCCAGTCAGCAATATGACCATGGAAGAATGCGCCGAGCTGTCTCGTATTCTTGGTAAACGAGTCGGTGAAGAATTGAATATCCCGGTTTATTTATATGAATATTCTGCCGCCACTCCAGAACGTCAAAATCTTGCCAATATCAGGGCTGGGGAATATGAAGGACTCTCGGAAAAATTGAAGAATCCCCACTGGAAACCTGATTTCGGAAAAGCTGAGTTTAATGCCAGATCCGGGGCTACGGTCATGGGTGCCCGTAAATTCCTTATCGCATACAATGTGAACCTCAATACCCGTGATACCAAAAAAGCCACAGACATTGCCTTAGAAATTCGAGAAGCAGGACGAAACGCCAGAGATCCTAAAACCAATAAGTTTATACGCGATGAGAATGGGACGCCGATCAAACGACCTGGCACCTTGAAAGCCGTTAAAGCTGTGGGTTGGTACATTGATGAATACAATATGGCTCAGATATCCATGAATCTGGTGGATATGGAGGTCACGCCTTTTCATATCGCCTTTGATGAAGTCGTCAAACAAGCAGATTTGAGAGGTCTAAGAGTATCAGGAAGTGAGCTTGTGGGACTTATCCCACTCACAGCCATGCTGGACGCAGGTAAATATTATCTCAAAAAGCAAAACTCCAGTACCGCAGTCTCCAACGCAGAACTCATTCGAATTGCCATCCAGAGTATGGGTCTGAATGAAATCTCACCCTTCAATCCTCAGGAACGCATCATTGAATACCAGCTGGGATCAAAAGACGAGAAAAACCTTGTCGATATGGGTGTGACTGAGTTTGTGGATGAATTAGCATCAGATTCCCCAGCTCCAGGTGGTGGCTCTGTCTCTGCGCTGGCATCGGCGATGGCTGCAGGACTCACCAATATGGTGGGTGTTTTAACTTTTGGTAAGAAAGGTTATCAGGATGATTGGGATGAAATTGAAGTCCTGAGTAATCAAGCTCAGAGCTTGAAAGACACATTCCTGTTTCTTGTAGATGAAGATACTCGTTCATTTAACAATGTCATGGCAGCCATGCGTTTGCCCAAAAAGAGTAGTGAACAGCAAGCTGCACGTCTTCAGGCACTCCAGGAAGCAACCATCTATTCAGCCGAAGTACCACTGCAGGTGATGCGACATTCAATGGAAATTATGAAACTGGCAGGACGAATGGCAGAAATAGGCAATCAGAATTCCTTGTCAGATGCTGGTGTAGCAGTGCTTCAGGCACGCGCTGGACTAGAAGGTGCCGCCCTGAATGTGCTCATTAATATTCCTGGAATTGATGATAAAAAAATTGTTGCTACCTTTGAAAAAGAAGTGGACCAACTTCAAGCAGATTCCAGTATCCTGGCTGAGAAGATATTGTCGGCCATGACATCCAAACTAAAATCAGACAGTAAATCCTAAAACCTCAGTCGAAAAACTCCATGTCCCGAATCCATATTCTTCCTGATATTCTGTGTAATAAAATCGCTGCTGGCGAGGTCGTTCAACGCCCTGCCTCAGTTGTCAAGGAACTGGTTGAGAATGCCATAGATGCAGAAGCCACTCGCATCGAAGTGACCATCAATAATGGAGGTCGCGACCTCATCCAGGTCATTGATGATGGGCTTGGACTGGACAAAGAAGAACTTGGATTAGCCCTGGAAAGGCATGCTACCAGCAAAATAGCCGACATTGAAGATCTCTTTCGAATAAGAACCATGGGTTTTAGAGGCGAAGCCCTACCCAGTATCGCTTCTGTTTCCATGATGGAACTGGTTTCTCGAGCGCGAGAAAGTGATGGTGCCTTTTCGTTGGAGGTTCAGGCTGGAAAAGCGGGTAAGGTTCAACCCATAGCCTGGGAATCTGGTACACGGATTACGGTAAAGAATTTATTTTTCAATGTACCGGCGCGACTCAAATTTCTTAAAGCCAAACGAACTGAACTCAATCACATCATTGATCGAGTGAAACCTTTGGCACTTATCTATCCCGCGATTGCATTTAAGCTGGTTGCAGATAAAAAGGTCATATTTGATCTTAGAGTAGGTTCCCCAGAAGAACGTGTGACAGCTGTATTCGGGAGTGAGTATGGCGATAAAATCATACCTGTCGATGAGAGCCGGGGAAATATCAAGGTGACTGGATTTATCGGCAACCTGGATATGGTTCGTGTTGCCAGGGGTGAGCAATATCTTTCAATTAATTACCGTCCCATTTCGGATCGGTTGATTAACAATGCGGTCTATCAAGCCTACAAATCACTTATACAACGTGGTGAATTTCCCTTTTACAGTTTGAACATTTCTGTCCCTCTTAATGAGGTTGATGTCAATGTCCATCCCACCAAAACAGAAGTAAAGTTTAATGATGAGTGGCGGGTCTATCATGTGGTCAAGGAAACGGTGGAGAACGGGTTACGACAAACCTTGAAGGTTATGCCTGGTTTTCAAAATCGTCCACCTCCACCACTTTTCGCCCCCACTGATACGAATTCACCTCAAACCAGCTTTGTAGTGCCCCCAGGCGGGCAGTATCCTTCTGATACTCAACCACGTAGCCAGGAAGAGAGTGATATCCTTCAAAAAGCCAGACAATTCAGTCAGGTTTTAGATCGAGACACAGTTGAGGTGAAACCCCAGAGACAACATGGTGGGTTTATCTGGCAGGTTCACAATAAATACATACTTAGCCAGATCAATAATGGAATTGCCATCATCGATCAGCATGTGGCTCATGAGCGGATCCTCTATGAGGAAGCCCTCAGGGATATGGATGAGAATAAAGGAACATCACAACAACTCCTTTTTCCAGAAACTCAGGAGTTTTCTGCAGATGACTACACTGTCCTGGTTGACATTATTCCATCCCTCAACACGCTGGGATTTCGTCTACGAGAATTCGGACCGCAAACTGTTCTGGTGGAAGCGGTTCCAACTGGTATGCGAGGCGGAAGTGAGGGAGCTATTTTGAAGGAAATCATTGATTACTACCGTGAAAACCGGGTTTTTGATTATTCGCCTTCAAAACGGCTGGCAGCCTCCTATTCATGTAAAGCTGCAGTCAAGGCTGGCGATCCTCTCACAGAAGAGGAGATGAGGGTCCTGGTGGATCGACTTTTTGCCACGGAAAATCCATTTTATTGTCCCCATGGACGTCCCATCATCATTAATCTGAGTATTGATGAGCTGGATAAGCGCTTTGAGCGCCATTAAATTGATTTTGGTATAGATTCTACAGGGTTGTCCTGCTGAGCCTGTTGAAGTATGACAAACATGTATTTCGTCTTTGAGAATCGAAGTAAATAATACGCCATGAAACCCATTAAAATTCATAATCAAATTCTAGACGATTCTCAAAGCGATTATCTCATTTTAGCTGGACCCACTGGGGTGGGCAAAACAGATACGGTCCTGTCTCTTGCTGCTGAATATGATATTGAGGTTATCAGTGGCGATTCTCGTCAGATATATAAGTTCATGAATATTGGAACTGCAACTCCTGAAGCTGAGACACTGAAGAACTTGCCCCACCACTTACTCAATGAACTCACTCCAGATACCATCTGGAATGCGGCTGACTTCTATCAACGAGCCCGGCAAATCATCAAGGAGATTTTAGGACGTGGTAAGCTCCCTGTGGTTGTGGGCGGGGCTGGGATGTATCTGGACGCCCTCCGTTTTGGTCTTTTCGACGAACAGCATAAAGACCCAGATATCAGGCAGAAGTATCAGGACAAAGTAGATGCTGGTGAGGCCGAAGCTTTATGGAATCAATTAATGGAACTGGATCCTGATTATGCCGGAACCTTTCATTTTAACAATTTCAAAAAACTCATGCGTGCGTTTGAGATCTATGAATCCTCAGGTATGATCCCCTCGAAAGTCTTTTCGGACAGCACAGACTCCTTCGAGAAACAGGGTACTTTCGTGGTTCTGGATCGTGATCGCAAGCTGCTGTATGAACGTATTAATCAGCGCGTGCTGATGATGCTTAGAGATGGACTCATTGAAGAGTGCCAGAATTTATTGGATAAAGGTTATCAACCTGATCTATACCCCATGAAGACTATTGGATACAAAGAAGTCTATGCTTTTTTAAATCATGATATTGATGAAGCTCAAATGATTAATTCCATACAGCAAAACACTCGCAATTTTGCCAAACGACAGCTAACCTGGTTTAGGAATCACCCCTTCGATTATTGGATTGACCTGGGCGCTTAGACTGGACATTTCGACAGGCTCAATGTCCGTTAACTGGAGGCTGAGGCTCTCGAAACCTCTCAACAGAATTCCACAACAGCACACTTTAAGAACTTCAATGTCCGAGATCAGGCGGTTGAGCTTGTAGAAACCTCTCTAATTGTCATTAAACCTGGACTCCGCGTTAACCTCAATGTCCAACAACGTTCAATAAAAAAGCCCCGGTCTCCCGAGGCTTTTTTAAATACATGTCGTGCTAGATTAACATTTCGAATAACCACAATTGTGGCATAAAAGACAGCCACCTTCGTGGGAAATAGTCAATCCACATTCAGGACAGGTCGTCATGGTTTTTGAAGCACTCCCATTTGAGGGTTCAACCATGTTGAAGTGTGCGCCAAGCTCTTCCTCAGCGACATCATCAGATTCAACCATTCCAAAAGTCTGCTCACTATTAGCCTGGTTCTTTTCGAATTCAGACATGTGTTGTTCAAGGGCCTTACCAATTGCATCTGGTGTGGAGAGTATCAATTGTCCATTTTCCCAGACAGGATTCGGTCCACTGATACCCTTGAGTTGCTTGATAATCTCTGTGACATCCATGCCACTTCTCAGGGAAAGTGAGATTAAACGACTGATTGCTTCTGCCTGGGCTGCAGCATTACCACCAGCCTTACCGATGGTAGTGAAAATTTCGCATAAACCATTCTCGTCGTGGTTGATAGTGATATAGAGCGTGCCTTCACCAGTGCGTATCCGATGTGTCACACCATAGGTATCTTTGGGACGCAGACGAGGCCTCAAGACGGGAGGATTCAAAGCCAGTTCAGGATCTAAAACAGGGGCAGCTTCTGTGGCATCAGCAACCTTCTCATCTTTTTTATCCGAAATCAGAATACCATCACGGCTACCCTCACGATAAACTGTTATACCTTTGAGACCTGCCTTGTAAGCAGCCTGATAAATATTGGCTACTGTTTCAACACCCACATCTTCTGGCAGATTTACTGTAGAACTAATCGAAGCATCGATATAGCGTTGGATAGTGCCTTGCATCTTTACTCTGAAGTAAGGGTCAATATCGTGAGCAGTAATAACTGAGTCAGGTAAGTTTTCATCGCTGCCATACTTCTTCAGAATGGTGGGGTGGACAACTTTAAACTCGTCAAACTCTTCGCCAAAACCGCTATTCTTTTTCACACGTCGTTTGTAGCTGACGTTAAAAATAGGTTCTACACCAGAACTCACCTGAGCAACTATGGCACCTGATCCAGTGGGCGCAACGGTGAGAATTGTGGCATTTCTAATTCCGTGGGTTTTGATCTCGTCCTGAATGTCTTCAGGTAAATTTTTGATGAACTTGCTTTTTTTGTATCCATTCCATTGATAATTGGGGAAGGAGCCTTTCTCCTTGGCCAACTCGATGGATGTTTTGTAGGCAGTTCCAGAAAGCATCTCCATGACTTCTTCAACAGCTTCCAGAGCTTCATCTGTATCATATTTGATACCGCGGAGCATAAGCATGTCTGCCAGTCCCAGAATTCCCAGGCCAACACGCCTATCACCCAGAGCGTTTTTTTTCTGATCTTCAAGGGCATGACGATCAACATTATAATCAATCACATTGTCCAGATAGCGTACGCTGAGGCGAATGGTGTCATTGAATTCATCCCAGAGGAAGTCACCATCTGTATTTACAAAGCGAGCCAGATTGATAGCACCCAGGTTACAAGCACCACCATCGGGGAGGGGTTGTTCGCCACAGGGATTGGTTGATACGAGAGGGCTGCAATATTCAGCATTGTGGTAGTCAACCATGGTGTCCCAGAAAATAATCCCTGGTTCAGCACTAGCGTGAGCTGCATTGATAATTTTGTCCCAGAGTTCCCGGGCACGAATAGTCTCGTATACCTTGTCATTCCAGCGCAGCTCAAAATCTGTATCCAGTTCAACTGCTTCCATGAATTCATGGGTGAGGAGCACAGAAATATTAGAATATTTAACTTTGGAGAGATCCAATTTAACATCAACAAATTCGGCAATGTCTGGATGATCAACGCGGAGGGTCTGCATGTTGGCGCCACGACGTCCGTGTTGTGCAATGGTGTGGGTATTTTCGCTGAACAGGTTCATAAAGCCAACTGGACCACACGACTCGCCACCGGTTCCATCAATGGATGAGCCCTTTGGACGCAATACGGAGAGGTCATGTCCGCAACCTCCACCATACTTGTAGGTTTTGGCTTCTTGAATAATGGTATCATAGATGGCGTTGATGGAGTCTTTTTTAATCCCAACAACATAACAGTTATTTAGCGTTGTCTTGATATCCTCACGACCGGCACCATGCATGATGCGTCCACCAGGTACAAAACGAAAATCATGGAGGATGGTATAAAAGCGATCTTCCCAGACTTCTGGTTTATCCTCTAAGCCTGCCATTGCTTTAGCTAATCTATGCCATAAATCTTCGGGAGATTTTTCTTCTGGAGCTAAATATTTATTCTGTAATACACTTTTTCCCAGTTCATCTAGACCATAATAGGTTTCAATATCGGATCCACTTCGGACGGTATCTGGATTAACGATGGCTTCAATCTGCAGTTCCGCATTTTGCAGAGAGGGTTTGCCGAGATCGTTTTCGTTCGACTCAAATGGGAATTGGATGGTTTCAGACATGTAGATTGGCTCCTCAGCGATTTGTCTCTACGTTAACGGCTTAACTCCTCAATCAAAAATAGCGGAAAAATGACAGCGAGAAGTTCTTTACCCAATTGTTGGCTGACTGGTTAGTATGGTGTCCTGCACGTGATTCGGGTCACAATTACCCAGCGTGACGAATATAGCGGGGAGACAAATTATGGCAAGAATCAATTTACATAAAACTACAAAATGTTGAGGCATTCATATCTCAAGCGCTACATCTTGTATCTGAGAGTGAGCCCTTGTGTATCAAAGATTTAGCGAATTCAGGTGTATTCAAGCTGATGAAAAAAAATAAGCGTTCCTCTAAATTATTGAGTTAAAAATAAGGGAGAACTCTCAAGCGCCGTTATTTGCACTCCTCATCCAGGATTGGATAGTGGAAATTCCAGGATAATCGTGGTAAATCAAACCCGCTCCGTATTTGCCTTGCGATGTCCTGGTAAATTCTTTTAATTTCGATCGAGATTTTCAAATGCGGGTGTCGCATAGTGGTAGTGCCTCAGCTTCCCAAGCTGATGGGGGGAGTTCGATTCTCCTCACCCGCTCACCTTACTCCAATCGGATAACACATTCTCACATTGGGAAAAAATATCACTGTTGCAATGCTATCCCCATACATGGTCTAGATGATAGCAAAGACAACGAAGGTATTAACTTCAAGTAGGGGTATTATCTCTCGAAATTATGGTGCTTTGATCAAATTTTCTCTTCATTACCCTTTTGTCCGAGGTTTACACCTTTAAATAAAAGCCATAAGGGGAATGCAATTTCTGCCAAGGCAATAGGGATTGCGATGAAGGCCTGACCAGGAACATACCTGGGCAGGAGAAGTTGTGAGAAACTGTCTATGAAATAACCTAAAGATGCGAATACAAACAAAACGCCAAGAAATTTTGGAAAGTAACCAGATACATAGATCAAATAACCAAGCAGGATGGCATGCAGTCCAAGAAAAACAATTCCAAGACCAAATCCGTAGGTATACCCCTCCAGAAAAAACATCACAAGAGCATTCAATTCATTTTGTTCAAATGCTGACAAGTATCCAGCACCACTTAAAAGGACTAAAACGAAAATATTGTTCAGCACATTAAATCCATGAATAGTGGTCATTGCTAACCTGGAGACGGCTGCAATCAAAGAGAGAGTGTTGCTTACCGGTTTGAATATGACATAAAGGATCAGGGTCAGCACCACTTCACTCAACAAGATGATCAATTCACTGAATATACCTCCTCGAAAGAGACCCTGGTTCGCAGCAATGTTATTTGAAGTTATGGTAGCGTCACCCGCCACAATCAATTCCCCTGGCACATAAAAATGTGTGTAGATGGCTAATACAGTAATGAGTAGATACAACCCGGCGGCTATTTTTGCCATCCTCTGGATAGACTTATTGTTAACTTCGATTGCTTTCATGATGCTTTTCCTCTTACGGTTATTGCTACATTGCCCTTTTTATGACCCAGCTCGACATATCTGTGAGCTTCGGCAATCTGCTCCAGAGGATAGATTCTGTCAACAACTGGTTTGATCTGTCCAGATTGAATAAGGTCTTTTAGAAGCTCCAAATCCTGCGTTCTTTCCTCGGGTTTTCTTAAGCCTGTAGCAGCAGTCCGGGCTTTTTTCCCAGATCCCATTGATGTGAGAAGTGCCTGCGAAAGGAACCCCATTGAAAAACCTGCCTCCAGAAAGATGCCCTGTGGGGTCAGTGACCTTTTGCTCTGCGGGAAGGAAATTTTGCCAACCGCATCAAAAATAATGTCGTAGGTCATTCCTGATTTGCTAAAATCCTGACGGGTATAATCTATGACGTGCTTTGCACCAAGAGACTTGACCCATTCCACATTTGCTGTACTGCAAACGGCAGTTACTTCGGCGCCATAGTAATTGGCAACCTGGACCGCGGCTGAACCGATACTACCAGAAGCCCCATATATCAAAACCTTTTGTCCTTTTTGGATGTTGCCAGTATCCCTTAAAAATGGCAGAGCTGTTAAAAAGCCATCTACACTGGCAGCGGCTTCCTCATGATTCAGGTTGGATGGCTTGATAACTAGAACACCATCTTCAGGTGAGGTGAGATGTTCAGCATTGGCACCAAATTGTGGACCTGCTGTCCCAAATACCTCATCCCCCAACTTGAAGCGAGTAACATCTTTGCCAAGGGCTACAACTTCTCCAGAGAGTTCCTCTCCAAGAGTAGTAAATTTAGGTTTGGTGAGTCCCGTAAATAAGCGGGAGAAATATGGCTCACCCTTTCGAAAGGTAGCCTCTGTGGCTGTGACCGTAGTAGCATGAATTCTAATTAGAATTTCATTATCACCGGCTACCGGTTTCTCTAACTCAACGAGTTTGAGCACTTCTGGGGATCCGTAACTTGTATATTTAATTGCTTTCATAATGATCTCTTTTCTTAATAATAGATTGATTGATTACTTGATAACTTCAGTTATGACGTCAGGTGGGTTGAATCCTTTGGCTATCAGCCAGAAACTCAAAAATATCTCGAACAGTCCACCGGGGAGGGCCAATTGAACACCATATCCATAGCCGAACAGTTCAAGGATAGTACCGGCCATAAATATGATGTAACCAATGAAACCCCAAACAGAAATAAAACGGGGGACAAGTCTGGATTGATAAAGGAGTGCCGTAAGGAATAATCCTCCGATACCCCAGATAGCCATACCCAACTGGTATGCATAAAAGCCACCCTGCACACAGAGCAGTCTCAGCGTTTCGAAATGAGAACCTGCTGAGGAACCAGCCTCCATGTATGCATCACTGAGAGGTAAAAGTAAGAGCGTGAATATAGTGCCGCCTATAAGCACAACAGTTGCAGATATTCCAGCACTGAGATAGGCATAGGTAAATCTTTCGTTGGTTGGCTTGACTATGGGAAACATAATGACGAGTACTCCGATATTCACGAATGAATGCAGCAGTGCCATCAGGATTACGCCAATGACTATACTTGCTTTATTCGCATAAATATTTGCGAGACTATCTGCCTCGTTCGCTATAGATGCAACAATTCCACTTCCCGTACCGTAAGTAATGAATGCCAGGATAAAAAATATTCCGAAATATCTGGCGGCTAATTTATTTGATTTCATTTTTGGTTCTCCTGTTTAATTGAATTGGGATCTACACGCTCCAGCGAGATCAACTGCAATCCCAGGTTTCTAATTTGATTGAGTATTCCATGCAAGGCAGCCTGATCGACTACATCACCTTCGATTGTCGTAAAACCATTTTCGAAGTGAGTTTCCAATCCATCAAACCTGTTGGAAAATTGATTACTCAGACTCCCTTTGATCTTGATTCGATAGCTGGCAGGTCCGTACCACTTCTGTCCCTGATTCATTTCTCCAACGCTCACTATAATCTCCGTTTCGGTTCTAATTGATCCACTTCATTGTGAATACTTTTCATGCCACAGTTTAGGTGCTTGGCCAAATCCGGCAATCGCCTGAAAGGGTGATTTTCAGGGGTGATTTTGGCTAAAAATGGAGAATTTGGGGTGTGGTAAGGGTTTTACGGATCACCCTAGGGGCTAGTGAGTCCAATTATGGGGTGATAGAACGAGCTGAATATGACTAACTAGAGCAGGAAGATCGGGTTTTCGTTATAAAAGTCCCAACTCCTGAGCTTTGGCCACAGCTTTGGTTCGGCTGTTGGCATCCAGCTTTGAGTAGATATTGCGGATATGGGTTTTGATAGTATTCATTGAGATGAACAGGACTTCGGATATTTTCTGGTTCGATAAACCAGCAGCAATGTATTCTAGAACTTCCAACTCACGTTGACTCAGTTGTTCAGGTAAACTGTTCTCTTTCACCAACACCTTCTTAAGATTGAATGCTGTGAGAAGTTTTCTCATATATGTTTGCGAAACATCAGAATCCTTCTCGACCTGCTCCTCCAATATTTTCTTGAGTGGTTGACCCTCATCCAGAAATACACGGATATTTCCACTTTTCTCAGCCAGTACTAGAGCCTGATGCAGGGTCTCTGATGTCAATTTCTCGTTGCCTGACCCGTGGTGGACAAGGGTCAACAAAACCAGCAGCCTGAGTAATTCGCGATTTGATGAATTGTCTGCGAGTCGGTCATGGAGGGGAGCTAATAACTCAAAAGCTTTTTGTGGTTCGCCCTGAGCTAAAAGTACACGAACCAAACTCATGCTCAGTTCGGGTTTCTGGGCGAGATGTTCGGCTTCATCCAGCTTTCCCAAATGGAGAAGTACCAGAATACGGGCTCCAGTCAGCGCAGGAATCATATGCAAATAGCCATGTTGATCCGCATACTTGTCTGCTTTCTGTAAATTGGAAAGGGCGCTTTTAGTATCCCCTTCTGCGAGCTTGATGCGAGATAGAAGAAGCGCATGATTACAGAAGGTATCTCCAGTATCAATTTGCTGGACAAACTCGAAGCATTTCTGGCCATGATCGCCAGCGATATTCACTTCATCCCATTCATAGTGAATCCTGGCAAGACCTAAATGTGCTTCACCAGCCATGAGCTGAGGGGTATCACCGGCTAGGTGGAGCGCGTTTTGGTAATGATCATATCCCTGTTTCAGCTCATTCTCTGTTTCAGAAATTTGTCCCAAACTGATGGCTGCCCCAACAGAATAAATCGTATTGTCGTTTGAAACCCCCAGCTTTAGTACCTTCTTGTGGGATTGCTTTGCATCCTCAAGGTCCCCATTGAGCTGATGGGCATATCCCAAGCCGAAATTGGTAGCTGTACGTACAGAGATGTTATCAGGATCCAACAGCTCCAGGGCACGGTTTGAATGTGAGATGATGCTTTCAGGGTCGTGAGCGGTGATGCCCATCAGACCGCGCATGGAAGCGATTTGACCTTCGAGATCTCGATAGGATTCCCGATCGCCCATGGCTTGGATCGCATTCTCTGCAAACACAAGTTTTTCCTCAATTGTGCTATTCATTCCAGAAAACATTGACGCCCAGGCATAAAGAACCCAAAGCTGGGGTCTGGCGTCTCGTAGAGTGGCAGGAATTGAATCCAGCAATTTTACAATCACAGCTGCCTCACCACGGAGATACAGTGGTGAATCACTGCAATTGATCAAACGTTCTACTCGATCAAAATCCTTTGCGATAACAGCATGTCGTAATGCTTCTATCTCAAAATCATTTTCCTCATACCACTGGCTTGCTCGGATATGATAGGTTTCAATAGGATCTAGTATATCGCTATTTTTCTCCAATCGGTGCGTAAGTAGGTCAGCGAAGAGATGAAGGTAACGAAACCAATGCCTATGATCGTCCAGAGGCACAATGAAGAGCCCCTTGTTTTCCAGACCGCTCAAAATTTGCTGAGAGCCTTTTTTACCTGTCACAAAATCGCACAGCGGCTCTGATAGTCTTGTAAGAATGGATGTTTTTATCAGAAACTCCTGAATGTGTTTTGGCTGGCGATGCAAAACTTCCTCAGCTAAATAATCAACAATATGTCGATCTGTTCCCTGGAATGAGTTTATGTAAGCAGAGACATCTTCTCGATCTTTCATTGATAAAGCCGCCAATTGAAGTCCAGCTACCCAACCTTCGGTTCGGGCATCAAGGGAATTGATATCCGCTTCGGTAAGACTTAAACCCATCACTTCATTAAAAAACGCATCGGTTTCCTCAATGCTAAAACTCAAATCAGAGGCTCGAAACTCGCTTAGCTGATCCATTCCGCGCAGACGAGCTATGGGGAGAGATGGGTCAGCTCGGGTAGTAATAACCAGATGCAATTGGGGTGGCAGGTGATCAATCAAAAATGACAATATTTCATGGATAGCGGGTACATCAACCAGATGATAATCATCCAGGACAAGTATAGATTCTCCTGATAAAGTTGTGATATCATTGATCAGGCTAGTCATTAAGGTTTTTATAGGGGGAGGTTGGGGTGCCTGTAATATTGCATATACAGAACTCCCTAGGTCAGGATTAATTTTTTGCAGAGCAGAAATCAGGTAGCTCAGAAAATGTACAGGCTCGCCATCACCTTCATCAAGCGAGATCCAGGCGGTCTGAAATTCATTTTGATCAATCCATTCACTAAGCAGGCTTGTTTTTCCAAATCCAGCAGGAGCGGAAATCAGCGTCAGTTTACGATGCCGTCCATGATTCAATCGCTCTATGAGATTAGAGCGCAAGACTCTCTTACTGCGCGGTTGGGGAACATAGAGTTTTGTAGCTAAGATTTGGATAGTCATATTATTATTTTCAATATAATCGGATATGGGTCTGCCATAATGAAAAAATTGACGCCGAAATCAGACTTGTGTGTTTCTTTTGAAATCCTTTTCGATCATTTACCTGCCCCTTGTCTTCTTCCTTTTTCCTTGGTGTCAGTCACCTTATCTTTTATGCTAACATAATTATATTTTACTCATGAGGAATGCTATTATCAATGTGCTAGGCTCCCAGAAGAAATCCAATCTTACCGAAGGTGAAGAGAATTATCATCGGGTCATTGATCTGGCTCGGGAGGGGATTGCGATCCACGTCGATGAAAAGATTGTTTTCGTCAACAGACGGCTGGTAGAAATGTTGAAATATGATGATCCTGATGAGCTGATTGGCAAATCTATTTCAGATTTGGTAGATCCTTTTCGACGAGACATTTCAAGGCAACTTGAAGCCACAATGATTGCAGATAGTGACAATCTCTTCTCAGTTGAAGACGTCTATGAACGTAAAAACGGACAATTCCTTCCAGTTGAAGTATCAGCAATTCCCATACGATATCAAGGCTCCCCAGCCATTCAAATAACAGCCAGAGATATATCTGCGAGTAAAAAAAATGAAGCAGAAATCTGGGAATACCAGGATATGCTAAAACAATCTACCTCAGATCTGATCCTTGCTGAAGAGGCACAACGTCGTCATCTTGCCATTGTCCTACATGACCATCTTGGACAAAGCCTTGCCATGGCAAAAATAAAAATGGCTGGTCTACTTCGTTCAGTTCAAGATGAAGCGCTTCTGGAAAAATTGAATGCTATTCAGACAGATATTAGCGATGCGGTCAATCAAACCCGCTCAATTACCTACGAATTGAGCCCCCCTGTTTTGCATGAATTGGGTCTCATTGAAGCTCTGGAATGGCGTCTGGAGAAAATCAAAGCGGAATCCGATATTGAAACCTCGATAAAGCATAATCTTGAGAATATCAAATTACGCAATGAACAAGAGGTCATTCTCTTTCGCTCAGTAGATGAAATATTAAAAAATGTTGTTAAACATGCCGCCGCTACCAAAGTAGACATCACTACAGAGGCGACACGGTATTCATTTTCAGTGAGCATTCAGGATAATGGAAAGGGGTTTGATACTTCGATTCTCACACCTGAACGTCGTTGGAGAGATAGCTTCGGATTATTTAGTATTAAAGAGAGGATTGAATATCTTGGAGGTGTTCTGGATATTCGATCTGAAAACGGGAATGGAACGTTGGTGATTTTGAATATTCCGGTCTCAATGGAGGGCATCTAATGGCTGTAAATATAATTTTGGCAGATGATCACACATTATTCAGGGAAGGATTGCTATCCATCCTCAATGATGAACTAGGCTTTATTGTAGTCGCCCAAGCTGAGAATGGGCGTGAAGTGGTTAAATTGGCCCGCAAACTGAGTGTTGATGTCATCGTGATGGATATCGCCATGCCTGAGTTGAATGGGATTGAAGCCACCCGACAAGTTTTGAATGAGAATCCTGACACCAAAATTGTTGCGCTTTCCATGCATTCTGATAGACACTTTGTAACTGGAATGCTCAAAGCCGGAGCAAAAGGCTATTTACTAAAAGATTGTGCAGGGGACGAACTCATCCGCGCCATAAGGGAAGTCCTGCTCGATCGCTACTATATCAGTGAGGAAATTTCCACAAACGTTTTTGATGATTATGTAGTTAAGCTGGTAGGTGAAGAGGACGAAGGTTCTGAACTTACCAGTCGTGAAAGGGAAGTACTCCAACTAATTGCCGAAGGAAAATCAACCCAGGAAATTGCTGACACCCTGTTCATCAGTGTCAAAACTGTTGAAGCTCACCGCGTCAAAGTAAAAACGAAACTGAAATTAAATTCCATTCCTGAACTCACCAAATATGCGATTAGAGAAGGATTAACCTCGTTAGAATAATCCATTGAAGCTGATGGATTATTCCACCTCACATTATTTGAAATCTCGTCTCCGTCAGACCTGAGACCTGTTCAATTCAGATTCCACTGTCAAAATCCCTTTTTTATTGAGCTAATTTGCATGCTCTGATGAAAGCCATTTGTAATTTTACATTAGCTAAGTAGATTTCCGTGCTATGGGAATTCTAACCATCAAAAACCTCGTATTTTACGGCTACCACGGAGTCCAGGATTTCGAGAAGGAACTTGGTGGTCGCTTCGAAGTGGATATTAAAATTCGTTATCCATTCAGCCGCTGTTCCTCTGAAGACACCCTCCACAAAGCCGTTGATTATCAGCAGGTGTACGCTGTGGTCAAAGACATGGTGACAGGTAGGAAGTATCATCTTATCGAAACCCTGGCGGATCATATCGCGGAAGCCCTGGTCGGTCAATTTGATGTGGATGAAATGACAGTGGTTGTTCGCAAAAAGAAAGTACCCATTGATGCGGTTCTGGACTATGTCGAAGTGGAAGTAACACGTATGGGTAAACAGACATGACGCAAGTTCTCTTAAGTATTGGCTCAAATAAACACTATCCACAGCTTCAAATTGAAACTGCATTTTCCAGCTTATGCCGGTGTTTTGACAATGTCAGGATGAGTTCCTTATATCTCACTGAACCAGTTGGTGGAATCCCTCAGGATTCGTTCATCAATGCTGCGATCCGGTTGGATACACAGCTCAGTACGCATGAATTGCTGCAATTTCTTATGGAATTGGAGCGTCAGGCTCATAGAAATCGGTCTCAGGAAATTCCCAATGGCCCCAGAAGCCTTGACCTCGATATTATTCTTTTCGGAGATGAGATTTTATCTGAAACTGACCTGGTGATACCACATCCACGCTTCAGAGATAGACGGTTTGTACTTGAACCCATGCAGGAGATAGCCCCCGAAGTCGTTGACCCGATGAGCGGAAAGAGCATTTCCCAACTTCTAGATAAGTGTACAGACATGAAATGGGTAAAGAAAATGGAAGAGGAACTAGTAACTCAATGAGAAACCTCTACCATATCGCCATCGAAGGTGTCATCGGGGTTGGTAAAACCAGTCTTGCAAAGCGTCTCTCAAAACATCTGGATGCGCGTCTGGTCCTGGAAGAGTTTGAGGAAAATCCATTTCTCTCTTCCTTTTACGGTGACCGTAGACGTTACGCCTTTCAGACCCAGCTGTTTTTTCTGCTAAGTAGGTATCGTCAATTCCAGGATCTGAGACAGACTGAGTTGTTCTCAAAATTACTCATTACAGATTATATGTTTCAGAAGGATCGCCTCTTCGCCTATCTCAACCTGGATGAGAATGAGATGAGTCTTTACGACAAAATTGCCAGCATGATGGAAGAAACTATCACCCATCCCGACCTGGTTATCTATCTACAAGCTGATACCGATCGTTTGCTATACAATATCCGCAAACGGGGTAGGGATTTTGAGTCCAATATTAACAGTGATTACATTGTGGCGCTGAATCAGGTATACAATGAGTACTTTTTTCGTTATAAGGCTTCTCCACTCCTCATTATAAATGCCACTGATATCGATTTTGTGAATGATGAAGATGATCTGTCTGACCTTCTGGAAACTATCCGTCAACCCATAGAAGGCACCAAATTTTACAACCCTATCAAAAGGTGATATCATGCGTTATTTGATCATATTCGCCCTGGCCTATTTTGTATTTAAAACCGTTAAAAATATGTTAAGCCAAGTAAAGATCGTGGATAAGGATAGTGTGAATGTAAATGATCAGGTCAGTGAATCTTCCAGTCGATTAAAGGTTGATGAATCAGACATTGAGGATGCTGACTTCAAAGAAGTCGAATAATTCCCCCTTTTTCTACAAAATATCCCACTCAAATAGTATTTGTATTTATTGTTGAACATACTTGTCGTCAGGCCCAATTTATCTTATAATTCGGCCCGTGAGTAGTATGAGCAACAAACAAGTTTTCGATCATTTTCTGGCCATCCCTTCAGACCTTACTCAAATTGAAAGAGTTCAAGATTTTGCGAGCAACATCTTGAGCAGAACTGATTACCCCACCGAAACGTGCCAAGACATTATTTTAGCCCTTCAAGAAGGCGTTAATAATGCGATTAAGCATGGGAATGGGAATGATTCAGACCATGATGTTTCCATTAAGATGACAATGTATGATTCCCATCTGGAGTTGCGAATTCGTGACAAGGGAACGGGTTTTGACAGAGATTGTCTGGAAGACCCCACCACTCCTGAACAGCGTATGCGCTGCCATGGGCGGGGGCTTCTTTTTATGGAAAATTACATGGATGAGATATGTTTTGTCCGCACTACGGGTTATCACGAACTCAAGATGATCCGCTATCGATGAAAACCCCCTGGAAACTCCTTATACTCCTATCGCTTAGTTTTGGCCTGATCTGGGCCCAACCTGGTGAATCCATACGTTACAAAACCATGGGCTTTGACATGGAGCTCCTCAGTTACGGTGGTAGCCTTGGCGGATTTTTCAGCTACCATACCAGTGAAGCCCTGAGTCTGGATCTGGAATTGGATTGGTCCCTGGTTGAAAGCAATGATACCTACACATATTATAATTATTATGGCCAACCTATTTCAATCAACAACCGCAATCTGAGCTTTGTAAAACTGATGCCCGGGATAACCTGGTTTCCTTTTATTGATACCATGCATCCATCGTTTCAGGTTGGTAGCTTCATCTCCGCTGGACCGATCTTGTCACTTAACACAGCCGACGATGAAGGTTTTATAGATAGGTGGGGGAAGGTCGAGAGTGACTTTGCGCCTATGGCTCGTGGTGGAATCCACATACGTATATTGAGTGGTCAAGGGGCATCGTACACATTCAGAATTGGTTATGATTATGCTTCTTTTGACAAGGTCATTGATTCACGGCAGACCTACAAAGGTCTCTTTTTTCAAGCTGGAATGGAGTTTCTCCACCGGTGATCACCGGTGAACAAGTCTTTCTGCCGGCATTTCAAAGCGGGCAAACTCACCTCAAAGTAGAAGGTACAGAATTTCACCATCTCGTACGCGTACGACGATTTGTTGAAGGTGATGAGATTTGGGTCGTCAACGGAGCAGGAACCGCTGCTCGAGCTATCATAAACTCTATCGGAGAGTCATCCCTGGACCTGAAGGTTCAAGAAGAGCATGAGAACCGTGGCGAACTCGGAATAAACCTGATCCTGGCTGTTGCAAACTTAAAAGGGGATCATCTCAATCTTATTGTCGAGAAGGCCACTGAACTTGGTGTAAATGAAATAATCCCACTTCTTACAGACCACACCATCAAGAAAGGGGTCAATACAAAACGTCTAGAGCGTATTGCCGTGTCAGCCATGAAGCAAAGCAGACGATCAAAATGTCCGAGAATCCATGATCTGACACCTTTCACGACTGCGGTTAATAATCTATCAGAGGCTGTGCATTTATTTTGTTATGGATCAGATTCCAGCACCTCCATAGTTCCATCTATCCAGAAAACGCAAGCTTCAATTCCCCTCGTAATCTGGATTGGTCCAGAAGGAGATTGGTCAAAGGATGAAATTGATTTAGCATCCATTTCCGACTATACTTTCACGGGTCTGGGTCCCAGACGCTTACGTGCTGAAACAGCAGCCATTCATGCAGTCGGATTGGTGTCGGCGCTT
>JABIFX010000083.1 GCA_018650445.1 Fidelibacterota bacterium | reverse complement strand
CCCACCAAAATGCAACACCTCGTATAAGCGTGTCTTCGCATTTATTCTGCAGTCCTTTACCCTTATAGACTACGTCTATCATTTTGAGAGGTAATATTGAAGCAAAAAAGAATTCCAAAATTCAGAACAGAATAGACTTTTTTCTAACGAGGTAAGCATAGGCGAGCCTGTTTAGCTGAGAAGTCCTATCATATACTATATCCATGTGGATTGTTGGATTGCCAACGCCAGGCATCAACACACATTTCATTTAGCCCTTTGGTGGCTTTCCAACCAAGGACATCAGCTGCTTTTTGGGTATTAGCATAACATTCAGCAATATCACCTGCACGTCGATCAACAATCTGATATGCTACTGCCTGTCCAGAAGCTGATTCAAAGGCTTTCACCATCTCGAGGACGCTGTACCCCTGGCCCGTACCCAAATTTACTGTCACAAGTCCCGGTTTTGTCATCAAGTGGTCAAGGGCTTTTAAATGTCCCTGAGCTAGATCTACGACATGGATATAGTCTCGCACACCTGTCCCATCACGAGTTTGGTAGTCATCTCCGTATACAGATAACTTTTCTAACTTGCCTACGGCGACCTGGGAAATGTAGGGCATGAGATTATTTGGGGTCCCATTGGGATCTTCACCGATTTGCCCGCTAGCATGGGCACCGACTGGATTAAAATATCTTAAAAGTGCAATATCCCACCCTGCATCTGAGACGTACAGATCACCTAGCATTTCTTCGATGATCAATTTTGAACGCCCGTAAGGATTGGTGGCTGAGACGGGAAAATCTTCAGTAATTGGAACTGAGCTTGGATCCCCGTACACCGTTGCGGAAGATGAAAACACCAAACGTTTTACACCATTTGCTTTCATTTCTTCTAGTAAATTCAGGGTTCCAGCAAGATTGTTCTGATAATACTTTAGCGGAATTGCCACGGATTCACCCACTGCTTTCAGGCCAGCAAAATGGATAACCGCATCAATATGATGATTTAAGAATGGGGTTGATAACGCCTCTTGATCCAGGAGATCGAATTCGTAAAAAACCGGTGCTTTCCCCGTGAGCGCTTCCACACGGCGGAGTGACTCCCGACTGCTATTGGAAAGATTATCAACAACGATAACCTCATCTCCCTGTGAGAGTAATTCCAGGACCGTGTGACTACCGATATAGCCTGCTCCACCAGTTACCAGGATTGTAGACATAGATTTTCTTTCTCTTTAAAATTCAGCATGTGTATTTTTCAAACATCTCTGTGGATACAATGTTTCAACGATATGCAGGAATGCCGGTAATACTTTCACCAACAACTAGCGTGTGCATCTCATGGGTACCCTCATATGTGAGTACAGATTCGAGATTGGCAGCATGTCTCAAGGAAACATATTCGTCAGTTATGCCACTGGCACCTAAAATGCTGCGAGCTGAGCGGGCAATCTCAATGGCCATACGGACATTGTTCATTTTTGCCAGACTCACCTGTTTATGATTCAGGGTCGCTCTATCTTTGAGGCGACCAAGTTGGAGTGTTAAAAATTGTGCCTTGGTAATTTCATTCAGCATTTCAGCTAATTTTTGCTGGGTCAATTGAAAGGCGGCAATGGGCTTATCAAACTGAATTCTGGTCTTTGCATAATCCACGGCTTCTTCGTAACAGGCAATGGCGGACCCCATCACACCCCAATTAATCCCATAGCGAGCTTGTGTGAGACAGCTGAGTGGTGCTTTGAGTCCATCCGCTTCAGGTAGTTGATTTTCTAGTGGAATCTCACAGTTGCTTAATACTATTTCACCTGTTACTGAGGCTCTTAGAGACAATTTACCTTTTATTTCAGGGGTCTCGAATCCAGGTGTCCCTCGTTCAACCAGGAACCCTCTGACCTCTCCCCCCTCATCCTTGGCCCAGATTAGCGCCACGTCAGCAACTGGCGAGTTGGTAATCCACATCTTGGTGCCATTTAGGATGAAGTTATCACCCTCATGCTTTACGCGAGTGATCATTCCACCAGGATTTGAACCATAATCCGGTTCGGTAAGCCCAAAGCATCCAATTTTTTCACCTGAAGCAAGTAAGGGGAGCCATTTCTGTTTTTGCACCTCTGAACCATATTTCCAGATGGGCCACATGACTAGAGAACCCTGGACAGAGGCAAAACTGCGTAATCCGGAATCACCGCGCTCCAGCTCCTGCATCATGAGACCGTAAGCCACACTATTGATACCTGCAGTATCGTACTTTTCTGGTAACGTGGAGCCAAAGAATCCCATCCCTCCCATTTCTTTTTGCAATTCGAAAGGAAAAGTACCCTCCCGATAGTGTTTTGAAATAAGGGGGTAAAATCGATTCTTCACCCATTCATTGGTCATATTTTGGATAGCAATCTCTTCTTCAGAAAGTAATGCCGATAAATCAAAAAAATCCGGGCCAACTAATTTTAATGCCATGAAGGTTCTCCAACTTCAGCTGCAAAGGTAAACGCTGTAAAAATCAGGCAAACAAAAAACAGCCCTGCGCATATGTCATATATCATTTCTTTCTGCTTGTGCGTCATATATAATTGATCCATGGAAAATGACGTACTGTTTCAGTTTGAAAACGTGCACCTGAGGGTGGATGAAAATCATATCCTCCAGGGCCTTGATTTCAATATCTCTAAGGGTGAGTTTGTTGCGGTTATTGGTGCTTCAGGCGCCGGGAAAAGTTCCCTTCTCAGGATGTTTAATGCCCTGACCAGCCCCAGCGAGGGAAACATCACTTTTCGGGGTATTGAAATTGATTCGGATATACAAGCTCTCCGAAAAAATGTAGGTGTTCTCTTTCAAAACCCTGTGGTTTTTGAAGGCACAGTCAGGGAGAATTTATTGATCGCCGGCCGCTGGGATCAGACTATCTCTCAAACCTTGGATCATGAAATCCAGACCGCTCTGGATCAAGTCGGTCTGGTCAATATCAAATTGACTCATCACGCCAGGGATCTATCAGGTGGAGAGCAGCAAAGACTGGCGCTTGCCCGGACCCTTCTGAACCACCCCCAGGTTCTACTTCTGGATGAACCCACCTCAAACCTGGACCCCAAACT
>JABIFX010000215.1 GCA_018650445.1 Fidelibacterota bacterium | reverse complement strand
TACATCAATTTGTTTCAAGAAAGATTTAGTCTGCATCGTTGTTTTCATCAAGCTGATCAAGCGCTCAACAACAAAAATGAGTCCAAAAATAAAAACCCCAAGAATTGGCCACATAAAGGGCCCACCGTTATAAAACCACGCAACCATCCGGTATTACCTCCTAATCCTATATAATTTTCTACTTGATCTGACCAAGCGCATAATCATAGTTTCATACGTATCTAAAGTCAATCAAATTCCAGTTCAGTCCTAGAGTTTCTAGGCTCTCTGAACCCTCTTTATAAATAATCTGCAGCTTCGGCGATTTCACGAGCCTTTTTAAAGTGCTGACGGGCTTCCTGGATTTGATTATCCATTTGCGTCCTCACCTGGTATTGCTCGTTTCGTCCCCAGAGTTTTGCTGCAAGTTCACTCTTAATATAATAGCGTATTGTCTCATCATCCTCGCGGATATTTTCCTCATCCAGCTCAAGATCTTCAAGGGCCAGTATCTTCTTATATACTTCATTCATGAGAGATTCTTCCACTGTGTAGGTCTTGAAAAAGGCCTCCCAATCCCCCCCTAGCTCAGGGTAACTGGCGGCATAATCTGAGGCAATCTTAAAGAAAAATCGGATATCATGACGTCTCAGCTTTGCCAAATCACGGGAAATCGTGGCCGGCTCTCCAAGTGAGATATCGGGTGCAATACCACCCCCACCATATACCATTCGACCCATTTTAGTTTTGAACATTGGTCTATCTTCCATGGCAGTCGTATCTTTACCATAGTCTTTTTCATATAGCTCAGCATAATAATCTTGAGCTTCACCTTGCTCATATTCACGCTGAATTAAGCGACCGCTTGGTGTGTAGTACCTAGCCACAGTGACTCGGACAGCCGATCCATCACGGAGGGGATATTGACGCTGAACTAAACCCTTACCAAAGCTGGTCTCGCCCACTACGATTCCACGATCAAGATCTTGCAATGCTCCAGCCAAAATTTCGCTGGCAGATGCTGACCCGCGATTGATTATGGCAATAATTGGCTGTTTATAAAAAGTTGGTTTATGCTTGGAGTACATTTCCTCATTAGCATTTTTTAGGCGACCCTTAGTGGATAGAATTTTTTCACCGCCGGGTAGGATATGGTCAACAATCTTGATAACCTCATCCATATAGCCACCACTATTGTTTCTCAAATCAAGAATAAGCCGTTCCATCCCTTGAGCCTGAAGCTCTGAAATGGCACTAATAACTTCGCTGGAAGTTGTGGATGAAAAACGATTCAACAATATATAGCCAGTACCATCTTCCATGACAAATTTTGCGAGCACACTGTAAATGGGAATCTTGTCGCGGTAGATAGTCACCGGAATGAGTTCAGCTTCACCCAGTCTGGCAATCTCCAGATCAACCCTTGAGCCTTTGGGGCCACGTAGCTTATCAAAAACACCATCCCTGGTAATCTTATAAGCAGAGGCTTCATCAATTTTAACGATCTGATCTCCAGGATGGAGCAATCCATCTGAGGGCGATCCAACGATGGGCGTAATAACTGTGATATAGTCATCAATGATATCAAATTCGATACCTATACCTTCAAAATTCCCACGGAAACTTTCATTAATCTGACCCATACGATCAGCACCGATATACACTGAATGGGGGTCGAGGGCTTCCATAAGACCATTTTGGGCACCAATCATGGTTTTGTCCCAGTCAACATCTTCAACATAATTTGTGTTGATAATTTTGACCATGTCCTGGAAATCTCTCCATTTATCATAAAAGTCGCTGCCCTGAGCAAACAATGCTTGTCCCGGGGGACTCATCGCAAGCACACCAAGCAGGACGAGGGAGATAATGGTAATGCGTTTTATAATCTTCATAACTTTATGCTAATCCTTGTTTCTTGCCAAGGTTCCTGTTTTTAATCACGGCGTTCAAAATAATGGCGACATTGATTTGATGAAAGCACCCATTTACAGGTTACACTATAATAATAAACATTTCCATAACGTTATGGGGAATCGATTCTGTGGTGGTAACGCTGAGGGGTTAAGCGTCCTATAAGGTCGGTTAAAGGATAACGTAAAGCTGGAAACGGAAGAAAAGCGCCCTTAAAGCCACTTCTTTTGAATCTGGAATTGTTTTATTGTGATAGAGTTTCCAACTGCCCGCGGATGCAACCTGCTCATTCCAACCTGCAATGGTTTTGAACCCCATTGAACGAGAAATGTCAAAGCGCATACCCAGATAAGGCTGGATAACTGGGGTCCAGGCAGACAATTCGAAAGCCTTCCGGGGGGCAGTCCCCGCGATGATTTCATCCCAACTTTCATTTCCAGGTGATGAACTGGCAATCAGAGAAGCCTGGCCAATCCCAAACATGGAGCCGCCTAATAATTTGAGGCGGGAACGCGAGTGGGTATTGAATTCTGCTGTAATACCGACACTACTTAAAACAAAATTTACTGTAAAGTCAACGTCTGCAGCATCCTGGGCTGAGGCGATGTATTCACCCTGTCCGGCATACATACCGATGGTCCAGTGAGGGGTAACTTCGCCAAAACCTTCGAAACCAGTTACAACCATCCCATTGCTATTAATGCCGGTTACCTCAGCAGCATCAGAAATATCGAAGTCAGTAGTAAAATTGCTTAACAATCCAAATGCAGTCTGATCCAGGTCAAGTGAAATCATGTAGGAAAAGGCTGGGCCAATGGCACCATGCAGAACGGTTTGACCTTCTGCAAATTGAGCCTGAACCGAACCCGTAACCAAGACAGTAGATAAGAAGATACTTAACCATGGTTTCATTTTCAAAATCCTCCCTGATCCTATCAGTCGATTGCAGGTGATAATTATATCTGGAGCGCATATAAAGTGTCGCCTGACAAATTGTCATTCATTTCAACTCAAAACAAGTTAGTTGACACAATATACCATCTCTCAATTTTTTACACAAGTCTTTTAAGAATTTACTTTAAGTGTCAGGCTAAATTTATATTGCATACAGGGGCTTAGCCCCATAAATTGATTAAAAGTTTGGAGTAGGATTCAAAAGTTT
>JABIFX010000137.1 GCA_018650445.1 Fidelibacterota bacterium | reverse complement strand
ATCTTCAGCAAATTTCGCCGCTGCAGAAACTCTGGTATGAAGGACCCATGTTTCGTCAGGAACGTCCCCAAAAAGGTCGTTATCGTCAATTCTGGCAATTTGGGGCTGAAGCCATTGGCTCGCCTCATCCTGAACAGGACGCTGAGATGATTGCTCTTTTTTATGCCATTCTGAAAAAACTGGGTATTGAGAAGTCCGTAAAACTTAAAATTAATAGTGTCGGTGATAGCGAAAGTCGGGCAATCTATCGTAACTCACTCCAGGAATATTTAAGACCACACCTAAGTTCACTTTCAGAAACCAGCCAACGACGTTTTGAGTCAAATCCTCTGCGGATTCTGGATAGTAAGGCTCCCAATGACAAAGAACTTGTGAAGGACGCCCCAAAAATTCGTAAGTGCCTCAATGAAGCTTCAGCGACCCACTATGCTGAAGTCCTGAAGATGCTGAAAGCTATGGATATTCCATATGTACAGGACGATCTGCTGGTTCGTGGCCTGGATTACTATACCCATACCATCTTTGAATTCACCAGCGATGCACTAGGTGCACAGGATGCCATCTGCGGTGGTGGTCGCTACAACGATCTGGTTAAAGAGCTCGGTGGACAGGATGTACCAGCTATTGGCTGGGCTTCTGGCATTGAGAGGCTCCTATTGGTTGTGGAGGCACTGCAACCCATGCAGACCGATTCTGGATTGGATCTTTTCCTTATCGTTACGGGTGATGAATCGAGATTGTCAGCTTCTAAACTTATCAATAAATGGCGGAGTGCTGGACTGAACTGTGATATGGATACCCTGCGCAGAAGTATGAAAGCTCAGATGCGTGAAGCCAATCGTCAGCAAGCACGCTATGTAGCCATCCTTGGTGAAGAGGAGCTTGGCCAGGGTGTGGTCCAACTGAAAAATTTTGACTCCGGTGAACAGGAAGCCGTGGCTTTTAATGATGTCGTCCTCCGGGTTGGCGACACACAATAACTTGTCTACTCTCGCATCACTTCTGACCAACGCCCAAGCCGCCAGTTATCGTGCGCTCAAGCGGTCCAAATTCCGGAAACAGGAAGGGCTTTTTCTGCTGGAAGGTGTCAGGTTGTGCCAGGAAGCACTCCACTCTGATCTGGAGATTATTGCCTGCATTACATCGAAACAGTTTGAGAAATTCCCAATTCCTTCAAATGTAAAGCATTTTGAAGCAACGCCTGTTCAAATCGAGCAGATCTCTGACAGTAAAAGTCCTCAGGGTATCATATGCGTAGCCCGTATTCCGGAAACTCCTGATGAACCAAACATTAAAACTACAAAAATTCTTCTGGTTCTAGATCGTCTCTCTGACCCTGGCAATATGGGCACTATTTTCAGATCTGCCCTCTGGTTTGGCATCCATGATATACTCCTGGGGCCAGATTGTGTGGACCCCTATAGCCCAAAAGTTGTAAGGGGCAGTATGGGAGCAATCGGCACCTTAAATTTGCACACATCTACTGATCTTTTGTCAAGTGCTGAGGAATGGAAATCTGCAGGTGGTGAAGTAGCAGCTCTGCATATGCAAGGCAGAGCATTGCGAACATTCAAACTGGACGCGCCCCTTTTTCTCATTGTGGGTTCTGAAGCACATGGTGTTGATCAAGACCTACTAAAGCTCTCAAGCCCGCTTGCCATCGAAAAGCCTGGATCAGGGGAATCACTTAATGCTGCCATGGCTACAGGTATAGCTCTATTTGAGCTGAGTAAACCCTAACTGCATTTCAAATTCAACTTAAAAGCTTCCAGGAACATCGTCTTGGTATCAGACTTCAATCCATATATATTGGCTGGCCTTGCCCGAATGGGTGAGGGAAAGTATTGAAAATTACATAGATGGAGCCGGCGGGACACATACTCCCATTCCAAAAGCTATACCGGCGCAATTAGATTATTAAATTGACCGTGGTACCTACACGTTTGAATTGAAAAAGGATCAACAATGGATTTTCTTAAACCTCGTGACATGGTGAAAACACTCATGGCGCTTTTTGTGCTGGTATTCACCTTTCTGATCTATCTGGACACCATGGCACCGACGGTTTCATTCTGGGATTGTGGCGAATTTATCGCTGTTGCTAACACCTTAAGTGTTCCCCACCCCCCTGGCTCACCACTTTATCTATTACTGGGTCGCGTCATCTCAATGCTCCCCATCACAGGCGGTGCTGCTCTTGATCCTATTTTGAATGAACCTCAGTTTCATAATATTGCTTATCGTATTAATCTCCTGTCACCTCTGGCCACTTCATTTGCCAACATGTTTCTTTTCCTCATCATTGTACGTCTTGT
>JABIFX010000214.1 GCA_018650445.1 Fidelibacterota bacterium | reverse complement strand
GGTTCCAACGATTCAAAGTTATACCACCAATTCCGGTAATGGTCCCTTTATTCCAACCAATGCCATTAACGTGATTGTCACATTTACTGAGGCAGTAAAACTAATTGGAGATAATCTTCAGATAGAGTTGGAGACAGGTACAACAGATGAAACCTTTGTGATCAGTGCCTTTGACTATAGCACGACAGCAAATGGATCCTATGTTGTTCAAGAAGATAATGAAAGTGATGACCTGGCAGTTAAAAGTGCCAGTCTTTTGGGTGGAAGTCTGAGAGATGCAGCTGGAAATGATGTTACGTATGCACTTCCCGGTAGCTCAAATTTAGATGATAATCATACTGTCGTAGTAGATGGCGTGATTCCCACAATTGTAAGCATAACTTCAGGTTCCGACGATTCATCTCCATTCGGCAAGGACGCAACCATTGAATTAATCGTGACATTTAGTGAGGAAGTCACTCTGTCAGTAGGAGAGACCCTTGTCTTAGATATCAATTCTAGCACAACTGATCTTAATATCACCAGCATTCCCAATTCGCTTACTGCAACTTTGGATTATACCGTATTAGAAGGTGATGTAACGACGGACTTGAGCATTGATGCGATATCGATACTTGGACCTGGTTCACTCCAGGATGCGGCCGGAAACGATGTATCTAATATTGCAACTCTCGCCGGGATGACAAATCTCGATGACGGATATGGGTTTGAAGTTGATGGAATTCTTCCACTGGCATTTGATGTAGTTTCTGCGATAACAACGACATCATCGGGCACAATCAAAGCACTCTATTGGAATGAATTGAATGAAGGTCTCAATGTAACAGTTGATATCCCCGATGATGGCTCTCTGCAAACTGGAACTCTCCAAATTCAGGGGCGAGTTGCCTCAAATGGTTTTGTATCCCTTGGCAGTGCTTCTACAATTTTAGCAACCAATACCACTAAAACAGTATTAATAGATGATACTGATCTTGAAGCTTTATCTGGATTTGCTGATGGACAAACCTTTACGATAACCGCTGAAATTACTGATGTTGCAGGTAATTCTACATCAGCCACAGAATTAAACAACGTTGAAATTGAAATCGATAGAGTTGCCCCAACCATTACCGAAATAACATCTACAACAAATGATGGTTCATACAGTGTAGGTCAATTAATTAATGTGACGATCGGCTTATCTGAAGCTGTTAGCCTGCAAAGTGGAGAGATGTCCGTCACGTTAAATACCACGGCAGTGCCACATGTGCTCACTGATAATGCCATAACCAATGAGCAAGAGATGGACTTTGCTTACACTATTGAGGAGGATGAAGTCGCGAACCCCCTCACAGTAACTGCAGTTTCAGCAACTGCAAATCAACTCCTCGATGTGGCGGGGAACGAACTTGATTTCACACTACCCGTCGGGGATAATCTTGCTGATAATAGTAGTATTATTATCGATGGTGAACCCCCGAGTATCACAAATATCGATGCCGTCGTTGTGACTGATACTTTGGGTCTGGGTGAAACCATTGATGTCGAAATAGATTTTAATGAAGCACTTACGCTGGCAGACGGTACACTTGATGTTGTATTCGAAACAGGGGATACAGATCAAACTGTTTCTATCTCCGCCTTCGTCAGTAGCACAACTGTATATGCTACATATACGGTAGCCGCAGATGAAGTTAGCACTGATCTTAATGTGTCCTCAATATCCCTAAATGGGGGATCCATTATCGATGTTGCTGGAAATAATCTGGGTATGACTTTACCTGTTGGGGCGAATTTAGCTGACAACAACGAGATCCTGGTCGATGGAATCGTACCCATCGAATACCCCACGGGTAATATTCTCACAATTGGTGCACCCGTTGTAAGCGGTTATTGGAACCTCAGCAATACTGGTATTGAAGTGATCCTACCTGTTACGGGAAGTGATCTCTCTTTAGATGGTGGAACTGCCCATCTAGAAGCACGTATGAATGCAAATGACTTTGAAACTGTTGGTGGGAATGAGGATGTAGGAACCAATCCGGTCACCCTGAGTCTCATAAGATCTGATATCGAAGGTATCTCAGGATATGGTGCTGGCGGTACCATTCAGGTCAGAGGTGTCATGACTGATATTGCTGACAATTCAACCCAATTTGGAACGAGCTCAGTTGATCTTATAAGTGATCAAACCGCACCCACAGCACCTGTCACAGGTGATCTAACCGTAAGCGGCGGCAACGAATATCCGGGATATTGGAATGATACCAACACCAGTTTGGTAGTATCCATACCGCTGGATGCTGACAACACACTTGTTGATGGGACCATTCAACTGGAAGCTGATTTGAACAGCGCCAGTAGCTTTGCCGTGATTGGGGATGATTCGACCATCAGTTCTGTAAGTGCCAATCATGACATCACACTAAGTGCCACGGATCTTACAAACTATGGCGCAGGTGACGGTGATGTGATAACCATGCGTGCAATTGTAACAGACGTTGCCGGTAATGAAACCACTGGAACGATTGGTCTGAACAACTTAACTGTGGACTATACATTTCCTGGAGACTTCACTGTCGGTCTGGTGACTTCAGTTGACAATTCTGTTGTCGCAGGTTACTTCAATTCAACCAATACTGGAGCAGAAGTAACTGTTCCTCTCGCGGCTGATGCTACACTCGTTGGTGGGCAGATTCAGCTAAGGGCTACAGTGGATGCATTTGCGGCTGAAGATATTCTTGCTCCATACGTAATTACAACTATCGAAGATGTTGTCATGTCTGTTGATCGGACCGATCTGGAAGCTCTGACTTTCTATGCCGAAGATAGAACAATTACATTTGATGCCATTCTTACAGATGTTGCAGGTAATGCCACAGTGGGATCTTTCAGTTTAGATGAACTGATAATTGACCAAACTACTCCAACAGTGTTTACCATTGACACCAATATTCCCGATGGTGGTACCATTAGGGAAGGCTACTGGAATGCCTCAAATACGGATGTAGAGATTACGGTACCCATAGATGGAACGGATCTCACCATCATTGGTGGTGGTACATTAACGGCCTCCGCTGATATCCTTGGAGATGGAAACTTTGAAACTTTTACAGTTGAAGAGACCATCTTTGCAGCCACAGGAACATTATCACTTCTTGTACCAGCTGCTGAACTTGAAGCCCTGGATGGGGGAACTGCTTTTCTAAATGGTCAGGATATAGAATTTAGAGCCACCATTACTGATGAGGCAGGAAATAGTACTACAACTGTGACAAGTACCCAAACACTGGAGATTGATAGAGGTGCACCATCTGCTCCTGATATTACTGCCTATACTATTAAGGGTGAGAATATCACACCGCTACGATGGAATGCCACATCAGATAGCCTTTTACTAACTATTCCTGTCAATACGGTTGCAGATCCGACACTCGTGGATGGTTTCTTCCAGGTGCAAATGTCAGTAGGATCAACTTTTGCCGAAAATGACTATTACCCTGTGCTCATTGATTCATTCTCTATTCCAACAATTGATGACACGATACGTATTGGCCTCACTGATCTTGAAGCCCTTCCTGATTATGCTGATCTGAATCTATATACAAAAATACTTATACAGGATCGTGCTGGAAATGAAACGATTGGTGCCACCGAATCAGAAGTGATTATCATAGATACCAACGGTCCTGCACCGTTCACAGCAGGTTCGCTGACTGCAACAGGAGGCGTTTCAGTTGATGATGCTTATAACAATTCCAATACTGGCATATCATTGGAAGTGGATATTGTAAATGATCCTTCCTTGCTATTGGGTAGTGCGATTATTCGTGTTGCCATGATTGATGCAATCACGGTTCCACCAATACCTACCTTAGAGAATATTGACACGGTAAGCGTTTCAGCGATTGGAGAACCTTTGGTTATGACATTGGATCATGCAGACCTTAGCGCTTTAACAGGATTTAGCCCTGGCAGTCGCATCATGGTAACTGCAGATCTCCTCGATATCGCTGGAAACCAAACTGAGGGTGCAGCCAGTCCGGACACGTTGACCATTGATTTTGATGGACCTGAACTACCTGTTGTAACCGATACCACCACGGTGGGAGGTACAATTGTAGCAGGATATTGGAATGCCTCGAATGAGGGTATCGATCTGACAATCCTGACTCCCGTGGCCGCTGATCCTACACTTCTGGATGGATATATCCAGATTGAAGGACGTATAGGTGGAGATCCTGCAGGGATACTTGTTGACACGATCCGAATTGAAACCAGTAATATTACCGAGATAATTGCTAACATCGATTCTGTTGATCTAGAGGCATTATCCATCGGCAGTGAAGGTCAGCCCATTGATCTAAGAATAACAATGGTTGATGGTCATGGAAATGATACAACAGGCGCCTGGTTAGAAGATATTATGATCATGGATCAGGAAGCTCCAGTGTTGAGCATCTTTAACCCTGATGGTACGACGACAGATGCCTATATCACTTTTGATGACACACTTAAAGCCGATTGGCAGGATTTTACTGACGATGTCTCTGATGTAGCCTATTATGACTATTCCATCGGACATACTGCCGGTACTGATGATTTTCTGACCTGGGATACATTGCTTACCACGTCTGTGGATACATTGATGGCCTACACCCATGCAGATGAATACTATCTGAATGTAAGGGCTACGGATGTTGCCGGTAATATTTCTGAAATCTTGAGTAGTCCAGTCATAACAGCAGATCTTGATTTGCCCGTTACAACGAGCGCAATGGCACGATATTATTTTATTGATGATTGGCCAGATGAATTAACTGGTACTTTTGAAGATACATTATCTGGTATTGATGAAATTGAGCTTACACTTAAGCGAGATTCGGACAACTTCTATTGGGATGGTAGTACCTGGGATGGGGTAGATACTACTCGTTTTGATTTAACGTTAGGCTCTGCGACATGGAATTTTCCTTTGTTAGTAGATTCACTTACTAATAGAGAAGAGTATATCATCACACTCATGGGAAGTGATATAGCCGGAAATATTCAAGTTGCTGAGGGTGATCCCATCACTGCAACTCTCGACACATTTCAATTTGTGATCAATACAGCACCAGTTTTTGTGGATGATAGTACCTATACCGACTCATCTGCTGAGGATGATGAGTATTCGAGATTCTTCCTGGCAGATGACCCCGATGTAGGTTCAATTAGTGCTGATACGCTTTACTGGAGTTTATCTGTGAATGCTCCAGCAGGAGTGACTATCGATTCACTCACAGGTGATCTAAGCTGGTTACCTGTTGACTCAGCAGTGGGTGATCATTCATTTACCGCTTTTGTTCAGGATTATTATGGTGAGATTGACTCAATTCTAATCTCGCACAGAGTTCTTGAGACAAATGATGCACCTGAACCGGTAGCACTACTGTTACCCGCCGATTCAACCCAATTGACGCCAAGTGATAGTCTCTTGCTGACTTTCACCTGGACGACAGCATTTGATATTGAGGATAATCCAGTGACTTATCTGGTTAGTATGCAAGGGGCAGATTACGATACATCCATTGCCGCTCCTGATACATTCCTCACAGTTGATGTATCAGTCATGGATTTTCCATCCAGTACCATCGAATGGTTTGTCCGAGCATTGGATCAGGCTGACACCTCAGCCATTGCTGATACTTTCCATGTGACGACTTCCTCTGCCTTTGCAACGTTGGACACGGACAGCATCGTTGTGGATATCGAGCGGATGACTAATATTGATACATCATTTACCATGGGTAATCTTGGATTGACTGATTTACGATGGTCATTATTGGATGCACCAGCATGGATAAGTCTTCCCGCTGAATCAGGAGCCATAGAATATGACACCAGTGCTGTCATTGCCTTCAATATCTATCCATCTGCATATACCGTTGGGGGATATGGTGGTCAGTTCCGTATTGTAACCAATGATCCCTTGCAGGATACGATTACAGTCAAGGTGAGTATGGACATATTTGATGTTCCAACACCTGTCATCGCCTTTTACAAAAACAGAGCGTATCCTTCATATTATGAATTAATGATTGTGGATAGCTTGGGCATGATTGACTCCCTGGATGTTACTTATTTAGGGTCGGAAGTTGAGCTTACAACGGTTGATACTTTCAGCTATGTCGCCGTAGTAGAAGTTTCTCAAGAAGGTCTCAATACCTTTGAAGTGCATGCTTCAAACTGGGTGGGTGATACAACCATCACAGCCAGTATCACGGTGAGCTTGATCAAACGTGGATCTGGTTGGCTGGCACGCAGTCCTGATGAGCAATTCGAGATTCAGGGTCACTCAAACAGCGCTGCTAAATCAACCAGAATTGCAGTTTTGGATTCAATGCTGAGTGCCAATGATAATGCCAGCTACAAAGTGCTCACGGATGGTGTGGTTCTAGCTGAACCTGTATTGGTGAGTATGCCTTCACTAACAAATGATCAAGCCATATACATCCAGGATGCAGCTGGTGATTATGTGGAATTGGCATCGGTGTCAGATGGTGAACGGGTCAGGACCTGGACTGCCACAATGGGAGCTTTCAAATTAGGACCAAGGACCATTATTGTTCCTGAGAAGAGCCAATTGTCGCAGAACTACCCAAATCCATTTAATCCTACGACAACGATTGATTTTGATATTGGCTTCCTGGACGGTTTAAATCAGGATATTAGATTTAGTATCTACAATATCAGGGGTCAGGAAGTTCGAAATCTCATGGAATCACAAATGCAGCCTGGTAGTTACTCCATTACCTGGAATGGTCTTGATGAACAAGGTAAACAGGTAAGTAGTGGTCTTTACTTTGCTCGACTCATGACGGGTAAGGGCTATGCGAAAACTGTCAAAATGCTGGTTCTAAGGTAGGAGGTGTGAAGATGAATAAAATGAAATGGTTGTTTGCGCTGATCCTACTCATAGGCCTGTTTGGATGCCGTGAGAAAATTGAACCTGAAGTTGACGACTTTGTAGAATATGGCTGGACCTTATATGCCGAACGAGAGTTCGTGAGTGCGCTGGCCCATTTCCAGGAAGGTCTGGATATGGACACCCAGTACATCGATGGCTATAACGGTGCTGGATGGTGCTATATCGAATTTAACAGCCCGGATACGGCCATTACCTTCTTTAATAGTGGTCTTGATCTAATCACCATTGATAGCAGTCAGGTTCGCTTTGAAATGTTAGCTGGTATTGCTTTGAGCTATCATGTAACTGGTGATTATGTCAGGGCTATTTCAAGGGGTGAAGAGCTCATCGAATTTCGACCTGTATTTGAATTTACCCACAACTGGCGTATTGATTATGCTGAAATCACCATTATGCTGGCTGCCGCAAATTATGCTGCCGGGGATTTTGCTGCTGCGTTAGAGTGGGTCCAGAATCTGGATGAGGATTTTGTTGTCGATGTCTCCACCAATGAGGGGCGGGCAGAACTCATTAAAAAAATCGAGACATTACAGGATTTATAGCTATTTTGGTTTAGCCAAGCAGAGTTAATGCATTCATTAAGATGGGAAAAATGATGAAGTCACTGAAAATATTATTAACACTTACTATGATTTCGATGTTTGTATGGAATTGTTCATCCAATACCGCCAACACGGAAGTGGATCAAAAACTTAAAACACTATTTGATAAGAATGATAAATTCCAGAAGATGGCCATCGCCAAGATTAAAGTGCTTGAAAAGGATGTTGCCACCCTCAAAAAAAATCAGAGAAAGCTGGGAAAACAGATTCCTGTCATCGTGAAACAGATCAAAATCCTGAAAAAAGCCGTTAATGCCAGTGGTAAAGGTATGCCGCCCGGTATGATAGCTCAATTGGACTCTATTGTCCTCAATCTGGAAGCTATGGAACAGGAACTGGCTATGGTGAAAGAATATGGGCTTACGACTAATGGTGACAATGGTGGCAATGATGCACCACCGATATTAATCAAAGGCTCTGATCAGGAAAGAATCTATCGTCAGTATGGTGATCCCATTGAACGTTACATCGTAGATGAAACAAACCAGGTCTGGCTCTATGATAATGGTGTCGCTGTATTTGATATGAATGGACGGATCGTTTCTATCGAATTTAAGTAAGCCTTTGTCACACACGTTTTAATCAGCCTCGCATCGTCTGCGGGGCTTTTTTTATATCAAAATACATCATTTACTTGATATACACCTTTTGTACACCTATATTGGATGCATGAAAAATACTGAATGGAAAACCGAGAAGAAACTGCATCAGAATCATAGAAACTTTGGGCGTGGAGAACGATTAATCCAACATGCCATAGAAGTTTTTGATCTTGTCGACATAGCTCCTGCTACAGTGGCAGAGAAGACTGTTGATCATAGATTTCTCCAATCTGATGCTTTGGCTACTGTTGCACGATATAGTGAGACACGAAGCACAAATTTATATGTTGATGTTACCCATGGAGCGAGAGCATGCTAACCAAAAAGCAGCGCGAACTCTACGAGTACATCTCACAGTTCATTCAGAGCCACCAGATGGCGCCAACGATCTCCGAGATACGGGAATTCTTTGGACTGAATTCTAATTTCTCTATCCAGAAGAAACTGAATATTCTGCGTGAAAGGGGCTATATTTCTTTTGATAAAAGCAATGCTGCTCGCAACATTCGGCTCACAGGCCTGGTAGGAGAGACGGTTGTTCTGGATATCTTGGGACAGGTCACCGCTGGTATCCCCATTGAGGCGATTGAAATTCCCGAACCTGTGGAAGTACCACGCTATCTTCTCAAAGGAACCAACAATTTTGCATTACGGGTTCGTGGAAATTCAATGATGGATGCCAATATTGAAGATGGTGATGTCATTATTGTGAAACCCCAGCCCAAAGCTGAAAGCGGTCAGATTGTGGTCGCCACCATCAATGGAGAAGCCACAGTCAAAAAGCTGGACCTGCAGTCTGGCGGTGTCACGTTGCGCCCCTGTAACCGATCCGGTGAGTATCAGCCTATCCAGGTGGAAGAAGAAGATGAATTTGCACTCAAGGGTGTTGTCGTCGGCCTGTTAAGACAGTATCAGGCATAGTACAAGAATAGCGAACATCAAAAAGGATCACATATGCGATACAATTCAATACCTCAGCTCGCCTCCAGCCTATTTCGTGGTCCCCGGGGGAGAACCAGAGCTGTATTGTCTTCAGTATCCCATGGAGTAGCTGGACTTTCGGCCACTGTCCCTGCACCGAAGAAACAAACCAGGCCTGTCCGTCCAGCAGCTCCTGTGATTCACTATGAGATTGCCACCACCAACCGCTTGGCCGGTTAGACTTGCTCTCAGGGAAGTACTGTTTACTTCCTGCTTTCTGAATCCCCATTCCTGTTTTTTATCCTTTGACCTTCAACTTTGGGACTTTTGACCATGAAAGATGTTCTACACATAGAAGTTCCATCATTCCCGGCCACGGTAGAACAGGCTGTCCACAGTAGCTATCGCGATCGACCTATGGTGGTGGCATCTGGATCTGGAGGACGTGCAATCGTATTGTCGGCTTCCGGGGAAGCCCGTCAGGAAGGCATCCACCGAGGCATGCTTCTTGGACAGGCGCTCAAGCTAGAGCATCGTCTTATCGTGGTGGATTCCAATCCTGAACTATACCAGCGCGCAATGAACGCCATTACCGATCAGGTCTCTCGTTATTCTCCCTATGTTGAGCCCATACGCTATGGACAGGTTGCCATTGATATGACAGGTACCACACGGCTGTTGGGACGTATCAAGGACAGTGCCTATCGCATTCATAAGGATATCCGTGAATCATTTCGCCTGACTTCCAGTATCGGTATTTCTGCAAACAAACTGGTTTCATCCGTGGCTGCTCGCTACATCCGCCAATATGCCGAGCTCTTTGATGTTTTGCCTGGCAACGAACGTACCTTTCTGGATCCCCTGGAGCTCAAGATGCTGCCAGGTATTGGTCACAGCACCGATCAGGTACTTCTGGAAGAGTTGAACCTGACCAGTATTGGTATGCTGGCAGCAGTTCCCATCAATAAGTTGATTCTGGTCATTGGCAAGAATGCTCTGACCTTGCATCAGAAGGCTCGCGGTATTGATCTGAGCCCTGTAATGCCCCCTGAGCAGCGGTTAGAGATAAAAGAGGAGTATACCTTTAGCGAGGATAGCAACGATGATCAGTTGATTATGGGGGTTGTCTATTACCTCATTGAGAGTGGTTGCACCCGGTTGCGCCAGAAAAATAAGAAGGTCAACAGCTTTCGTATCTTTTGCCGCTATTCTGACAGCAAAATTGCAACTCGTACTGTGCGCCTTCCTGAAGCAACGCACAAAGAATATCTCATGTTCTATCATACCCAGAAGATTTTTGAACAACTCTTTGAACGACGTACCCGGGTTCGTTATCTCTCCATCGGTTTTGAGAATCTCATACAGGCTGCCCAACAGATCAGTCTTTTTTCCAAGGTGATTGATCCTGATGCTGCCAAACATGGCGATTTGCACCAGGCCATGGACAAGTTACGTGCCCGGCATGGTTACCCTGTCATACGATTTGGACTCACGGAGCCCGTTGCACTGGAAACCAGAGATGGTGCAGCGGGCAGCTTAGTCAGGATATAGAGTGGCAACCTTTAAGGGGCTGGATGTTTTCCAGCGTGCAATACTTATGGCCAAATACATCTATACGATTACCTCACAATTCCCGGATAAAGAACGTATGGGTATGACCGCTCAGCTTCAAAGAGCTGCAGTGAGTATCGCGGCTATTCTGGCTGAGGGGACTTCCAGACGCACCACCAAGGACCGTCAGCACGCTGTAGATGTTGCCCTGGGAGCTCTGAATGAGATTTATGCCCAACTGCTGGTTGCCAAGGAGCTCAAGTACTTGAAGGAGGCCGAGGTAAAACGCTTTGAGCGTGGTTATGATGCCTTGCGACCAAAATTAATTGCCTACCAGAGATCTATCCGACCCCATCCTGACAGCGGACTCCAATGATATGATCCCCCTCGAAGTCCATAGCCACTACTCGCTACTCAGAGGAACCCTTTCTCCCAAACACCTGTGCGATTTCATGGTCAAGAAGGGTTATACCCAATTTGCCATTGCTGATACCAACAATCTCTATGGTATGATCTTCCTTTACCAAACTGCGCTAGAGCGTGGTCTGGATATGATTGTTGGGGCAACATTGGATGATGTACAGACACGCAAGGTGGTTCTGCTGGTTAAAGACATCACAGGTTATTCCAATCTTTGTCGCCTGATCAGCCAGCGCCATGCTGATGAAAGCTTCGATTTGCTCAAGTGTCTCACAGGACGGTTGGAAGGGTTGGTCATGCTGACCCGGGACCGTGATTTGCTGGAGGCCTATCAGTCCAAAGATGTATATGTCTCCCTGCAATCAGGCAGTTACAGTTTGTACCACTGGGCTCGTGAGAAAGGCTTTCCATCCGTGGCTAATATCCCTGCATACATGGGCTCACCAAAGGGACATCAGCTTCATCGCATCATGCGCGCCATCAATCTGAATACCAAATTGTCACGCCTGCCTGAAGAAGAACTCATTCCCATTGATAATTATCTCCATAGTCGCGCAGAGACGCTTGATGTACTACCCTTTGCTGAAGAGGCCCTGGATCGTACCGTGGAAATTGCTGCGAAATGTCAGTGGAGGCCTCCGCTGGACAACTTCATCTTTCCTGATTCCAATGATAACAGGGACTACCAGGAATTAAAAAATCGTGTCTACCTGGGCGCTCAGGAACGCTATGGCAATATCACCGATCGAATTCGCGATCGTATTGAGCATGAGTTAAAGACAGTCAAGGAGAAACGTTTTTCCAATTACTTCCTCACGGTTCAGGATATCGTCAAGCAATCACCGATCACATGTGGGCGGGGGAGTGCTGCGGCCAGTATTGTTGCCTACACATTGAAAATCACCCATGTTGATCCCATCCGCCATAATCTCTTTTTTGAACGCTTCTTATCTCCCGGGCGCAAGGATCCACCAGATATTGATGTAGACTTCCCCTGGGATACCCGTGACGATATTCTGCAGTACACCTTTGACACTTATGGTGACTCCCATTCAGCCATGATCTGCAATCATGTCACTTTCAAGGCGCGAGCTGCTATTCGAGAAGTTGCCAAGGTGTATGGCTTGACTGAGAGCGAGATAGGCATTGTAACGAAGCGTCTGTCCCATCTCTGGTATGTCAGTGACCCCTTTGAGGAGCTAGCCACCAATCCTTTGCTCAGTGATCTTAACCTTAAGAACCCCTGGCCAGAGATAATCCGTAATGGCTTCTATCTTGCTGGATTTCCCAGACACCTGAGCGTGCATCCCGGGGGAGTTGTCTTGACACCACAGGAAATCAGAAGCTATGTCCCGATCCAGCGTGCACCCAAGGGAGTTCAGATTATCCAATGGGAGAAAGATCAGGCAGAAGACTTTGGATTGATTAAGATTGATCTTCTCGGGAATCGTTCCCTGGCTGTTATTCGGGATATTCTAGCCGATGTCCATGAACATTATGGAGTAGATATCCCATATTGGAAGCTAAACCCCCTTGAAGATTTACGAACGCAGGAACTTATCCGTACTGCCCGCACCATGGGCTGCTTTTATGTTGAGTCTCCAGCCACACGGCAACTGCTGAGCAAGATGCAAACCGGTGACTATGAAAACCTGGTCATTGCCTCCAGTATTATTCGCCCTGCAGCCAACAAATGGATCCGGGAATTTGTCCGTCGCCTCCATGGTGGTGACTATGATCCGCTTCATCCCTTACTTGATGAAACCCTCAAAGAGACCTATGGCATAATGGTTTACCAGGAAGATGTCACCAGAGTCGCCATGCGTCTTGCCGGTTTTAATGCTGATGAAGGCAATGAATTGCGTAAGGTCATGTCCAAGAAACACAAAGAGGCCAAGCTCCGTGATTATTGTGAGAAGTTTGTGAGGGGTGCCCGTCAGAATGGTGTGGCAGATAGCATCATCGAGACCCTCTGGGAAATGATCATGTCCTTTTCAGGCTATTCCTTTTGTAAGCCCCATTCTGCCTCATATGCTCTGGTTTCATTCAAATCAGCCTACCTGAAAGCCCACTATCCTGCGGAGTTTATCGCATCCGTCATGACCAATCTGGGTGGTTACTACTCCACCTTTGGGTATTACTCTGAAGCACGTCGTCTTGGTCTGAAAGTCTTGCTTCCCAGTATCAATATCTCAGAAATTCGCCATACTGGGCTAAATGACTGGGTGCAGATCGGCTTTATGCAACTTAAGGGGATCAAACGAACAGCTCTGGAGCACATCATTGCTGAGCGCGAGTCAAATGGCCGTTTTGACTCATTTGAGAGTTTTTTAAGACGCATGCCTGAACTGGACCAGTCAGATGTTCGCATCCTGATAAAAGCAGGCTGCTTTGATGGTGTAGAAGGCATAGAAGCTCGACCTGGACTCATGTGGCAGCTGTATCAGGCCAGAGCCAGCCAACAGCGACGTGATAAACCAGTATCTCTGCTGGATCTAAATGAACGTGACAGCTACTACATTCCTGACACAGGGGCATACTCTGAAAAAACAATGCTCATCCATGAGGCCGATGTATTGGGCTTTCTTATCTCACGTCATCCATTGAATCTGTACGCAAAGCTACTGCAGCATTTGACCTATGTACGGGCCTGCGATCTACGGAAGTACATCGGGAAGGAAGTGCCAGTGATTGGCTGGCTTATCACGGGAAAGGTGGTTCATACGAAAAATGATGAACCTATGGAGTTCATTAGCTTTGAGGATACGACAGCCATATATGAAACCGTCTTCTTTCCAAAAGTCTATCGGAAGTTTTGTCGTATGCTCAGCAATGCACGTCCCTATCTTTTGCGCGGCCTTGTAGAAGAGGACTTTGGGGCAATCTCTCTGACAGTCAGGCATATAGAGTTCCTTGATAAAGTGAAAGTATCACGCCAAATTGGTCGTCCTCAAGCTAAAATGCTACCCCAGGTCAACCCAAAAACCGCATCACCAACCAACTCATAAACCATATTAACTCTCAAACTCATAAAGTGCATAAAACTCAAGAACCCAGCTACGCCATCCATAATTGTCTATCCAGAGTACGGTACTGAATGGCTTCTGATATATGCTCAGCTCGAATTTCAGAGCACTCTGATAGATCATAGGTGTAGCACATATATCTAAGACCGCTTGCTTCCTCCACTCCATTTGCTAATTAGCAGAAATAAGGTTATTATAGTTGCCACATTCACATTCGATCTCGATCTACCTCATCTGAGACTCCTTCTCACTGCTCAACACTTGGGGAATCCAACCGATAGGGGGACAGCATGATCAGGATTATTATTAATATATCTATAGTGATTTCTATAATCACAAAGATATGCTTCTGTCAAACTGGAACCGTTTTCACGCATTCATTCACACATTTTGATACAACGAGAACTTATAAAACCTATACCCCAGCTACTTATACTGGTCAAAATGCATGGCCAGTTATCATTAATTTTCATGGGTACACTCACACTGCAGATCTACATATGAACTATACTGTTATGAATGTTGATGCAGATACGGCAGAGTTTTTAGTTGTTTATCCACAGGGACTCGTTGTTACAGATCTAATTTGGGGGGATTCAGATTACGGTTGGAATGTCCCAGGTGCATATTCTGCTGGTCATAATGATATCAGCTTTACGGAAGAATTGATCAATGATATCAAATCCAATTACAATGTGGACTCGAGCAGAATCCATGTGACTGGATTTTCAACTGGAGCAGAAATGGTTTTCTATCTCGGCTGTGTACTCGCAGATAAGGTAGCTTCTGTTGCAGGTGTGTCAGGTGGCCTATACTATCATCATCTGGATTCATTGCAGCCCTCAAGACCGATCTCAGCCCTCGTGATATTTGGGACAGATGACCCCTGGTTTCCAGAAGCTGGAGACCAGAATTACCCACCCATTGCCGCTACTCCATCCTTCTTTGCTCATGCCAATGGCTGCATATCAGATTCGCTTGTCACGGATCTACCCAATATCAACACTGAAGATAGTAGTACCGTAACTTTGATTACATACCAGAATTGTGAGGCAGAAACAGAAGTATTGTTTTATAGGATAAATAATGGAAAACACCGATGGCCTGGTGTGACAACACCTGGATTATCCAATCGGGATATTTCTGCGAATGATGAGATCATGAAATTCTTTCAGGCAAATCCTCATCCCACTGGAGCGGTACAAATTGATGACCATGATTTTTCAGGAATAGCGGAACCCAGCTTGTATGAGAACCACCCCAACCCCTTCAACCCCACTACCACAATCAACTACGATTTGCCAGAAATCTCAAATGTAAATATCACTATTTATGATGTGACCGGTCGAGAAGTCGTTACTCTTGAGAATGAAGAGCAGCTTGCAGGTCACTATGAGATCAACTGGAGTGGGGTGGATCAATCCGGGAATCAAGTGACTACGGGTGTCTATTTTACTCGACTCCAAGCCGGACAGTATAGTCAAACGATCAAGATGTTGTATCTCAAATAACCAGTAACTGTGCCACACTTATGGAAGCCCCAGACAATTGTCTGGGGCTTTTTAACATGTTCAAGTTGAACGGCTAGGGATTATGTATCCCACGGCGTTATCCCGTAACACTCTATCCCACAGTTAATTACAGCAACACTGAAATCAGCATATGCATTTAATGATACGATATGGCCCAATAATCGAGTCTATGAGACCAAAACTCAGAAACTTCGCCAAATAGAAAAATACTCCCTTCGAAACACTGCGCAGATTGTACTGAGTTGACCGAAGTGCTCATCCTCAGGGAGACACTAACCCACCAACTCAAAAACGCATGAATTGCTAATCAGGACATCCATAATTGTCTATCCAGAGTACGGTACTGAATGGCTTCTGATATATGCTCAGCTCGAATTTCAGAGCACTCTGATAGATCAGCTATTGTCCGTGAAACCTTAAGAATGCGATCATAGGCTCGAGCACTTAAACCGAGGTTGGTGATAGCAGATTTAAGCAAGGAAGCTGACTCACCATCAACCTTGCAGAGCCCTCGGATCATTTTTGGCGGCATATCAGCATTGGAATGAATATGTGGCTCATCTGCAAAGCGTTTGATTTGAGTGTTCCTGGCTAACTGAACCCGCTTTCTGACCTCATATGAGGATTCTCCTTCTTCTTTACTGGATAAGGCTTCAAAGGGGATTGCTGGTACCTCTATATGCAGGTCAATCCGATCTAGAAGTGGTCCAGAGATTTTAGCCATGTATTTCTGAATGCCTACACTGCTGCAGGTGCATTCATGCCGGGGATCACTGCTATAACCACAGGGGCAGGGATTCATTGCGCTCAGAAGGATAAAATTGGCAGGATAGGTGAGGCTCATGCTGGCACGACTGATAGTGACTTCTGTGTTTTCAAGAGGTTGTCGTAACACCTCCAGTACATTTTTCTGAAACTCCGGCAGTTCATCCAGGAATAACACACCATGATGCGCCAGACTAACCTCTCCTGGGCGCGGAATACGACCACCACCAACCAATGCAGCGTCTGAAATGGTATGATGAGGTGATCTGAAAGGTCGGGTGGCTACAAGACCTTCAGTTTTGACCATGCCTGCTATGGAATGAATCTTGGTGGTTTCCAGGGCTTCCTCGAGAGTCATTTGAGGAAGAATGGTTGGAAATCGTTTAGCCAGCATGGTTTTGCCTGATCCAGGAGGACCTATCATGAGGACATTGTGACCACCTGATGCAGCTACTTCAAGTGCCCGCTTTACATGGGCTTGTCCTCTGACATCAGCTAGATCAACTGGATAGCACTGTGCTTCTGAAAACAGATGTTCTGCATTTACTTCTACTGGCTCAATTATTTGCTCCCCATTTAGAAAACGGATGGCTTCCAGCAAGGTGTTAATGGGTATAACATCAATATTTCCAGTTACAGCTGCCTCACGGGCATTCTGAGCGGGTAGAATGAGTCCCTTCATCTCATGCTCATGTACACCCACAGCTGAAGGTAGAGCCCCCTTTACGCCACGTAGAGTACCATCTAATGACAATTCACCCATAAGCACATAGTCATCGAGGTCTTCATGGATGACTATCCCCAAAGCGGCCAGAATGCCAATGGCGATGGGAAGATCAAACGCTGAGCCCTCTTTTTTAATGTCAGCAGGGGCCAGATTGATTGTGTATGCCTTGGGTGGGAATCTGAACCCACTATTTTTGATGGCTGAGATCACCCTGTCCTTACTTTCTCTCACTGCCAACTCTGGTAGTCCAACCGTTGAGTATCGAAAGGCGTGGCCCTCAACATTGACCTCGACTTCAACCAGATAGGGATCTATTCCAATTAGTGAACTGCTTAATACACGTGCCAGCATAGCAAACTCCTTTTTGAAGAATGACAAAATTGAAAGGCAAGAAAACCTTTCTAATGAGGATACTGTTTTAGAGTGGAGCGGTAGAGAATGTACCTGGTTAGCTGGACATATTCTCTAGATCAAGTTATGGAACAGGATCTTACATACAGTTTTGATCGAAAGCCTGTTCGATAATGAGTTTGTTCATGTATTTCCAGCGCTGCTCATTTGATTGAGCATGTGAAAATTTAAGATTGAAAGCGGACATACTCTCAAAGCCGTGTTTGCGAGCGAGAGTTTCGAGTCTGACAGGATCTTGTAAAGCATCAGGCTGATTCTTATTTAGACATTCTGTTTCAACAGCCAGGGCAATGATTCTGAGCTCCTCATCAGTGAGGAGAAAAGCAGTGGTAGGCGAGGCGCCCAGGGGCTTATATGCCATGGGAGGATCTATCTCCACAGCAGAATCAACACTCTTTCTTGCTTCAGATGCAGCGATTTTGCGTTCGATCGCCTTTTGCTCAAGAACCTCGTCCTTAGGAAGTCGGGAGTCGGGAGCTGTTTTTTTACCCCAGAACAATTCCAGGACTGATTTATCGTCAGATTTGATTTTTTGATGGGCATATTTTATGGCATTGATAAATGGATTTGATTTGTTAGCGTCAATTTCGAAATACAGATCAATCCAACCGATGAATTCATCCATGGCTGCATCGCCATTGTCTTCCATAACCAAAAGATTTTGCCAGATCAAAAATAAATTATCAATTTCCTCATTAAATTGATGCGTATTCCGTGGAGAGGTGGCGATAGTAGAATTGACGAGTTTACGCATTTCATATGCGCTGGAAATATAGGCGAACAGAAAAGTCTGCTTCTCAGAGGGAGTCAGGGCAGACCAATAAATACTTTGAGCAAAGGCTACATGCTCTTCTGCAGTGCCAAGGTTTCTGGCATCTTGAGCAAACGAGGGCTGGAACAGGGATAATGTGAAAACTGCAATGCAAAAAAGAGGGTGCCTCATAGAATTTCCTACTGGTTTATTAATAATACGCTAAATCTAAGCTCAGATTCAAATACAGTATACAAAAAAATACCTAAGAACAAGGACTACTTAATCAGGAATTACCAACGCCATCCTGGTTAAAAAATGATGGAATCAAGGATCGATCCAATAGCCTTCACTTTTTATCAGGTCAATCAATGAATCCACGGCCTCAATTTGTGGGACATGAGGTCGAACCACCATCTGACCACGATATAGAGAAATTTTGCCTGGCCCAGTACCAACATAGCCAAAATCAGCATCTGCCATTTCACCGGGTCCATTCACAATGCAACCCATGATCCCAATTTTAACACCCTTCAAATGACTGGTACGTTCACGGATTTGAGCAGTCACTTCCTCCAAATCGAAAAGAGTTCTACCACAGGAGGGACAGGCGATGTATTCAGTCTTGGTCATACGACTTCGGCTGGCCTGTAGGACACCGAATGCAATTTCATTCAGATCTTTGGTCTCAAGCTGGGTTGACCGCAACCATATGCCATCAGCCAGACCATCGTTTAGAATAGAGCCGATTTCAGCAGATGCAGCCAGCAAGAATTCCCCACGGTGCTGATCTGTGAATCGGTTTAATAGGATGACGGGCTGCTGGATTCCCATGTTCATTAATTCAAAAATGAATCTTCGCAAATCAGCGATTTGATGTTCATTGTCCGAACCGAGAAGCCAGATAATATTGGACGCTCTGGGCAGTTCATCGATTGATGTGCTTGTACTAATGTGAATGAAATTGGCTACATCATGTTTTACCAACGCAGATGAATACGAATCCAGAGTATATAATGGATAGCAACTATCCTTGGGCATCAAATCAGTCCATATCTCTGAGTCATAGAGTCTTAGCGTATTATCTGAAAGTCGAATATCTGGAGTATTCTGACCAAAATAGAGAATATCTGCTCCCTGATCACCACTTATCCAGGTATTGCTTAACAAATCAAAATAGTATCCAGCTGAGATCAGTAGATCGTCGTTGACCTCTTTCATTTCAGATAGGTCAGCTATGACGACGGGGACATTGTCTGCACCAATGGATGTTGTCGCTGGGGTCTCTCTGCGCTGGTATTCAAATAAATTGATTGGAAGATTGGATAGAGGCGCAATAGCCTGGTGCTGTGGAAGGCTTTCAATTGATTTTACGATTGAAAGTGCCACTGGAATTTCTGCCTCTGGAGCTTCTGTTAGTGAAACCCTGATTGTGTCACCTAGGCCATCACGAAGGAGAGAACCAATTCCCAGTGATGATTTGATGCGTGCATCATCACCATCACCAGCCTCAGTCACTCCCAGATGGAGGGGATAGCTAAATCCCTCACGATGCATCTGATGCACCAGCAATCGATAGGCCTGTATCATGATCCGAGTATTACTGGCTTTCATGGAGATGACCAGCTCATGGTATTGATTTGCTGCACAGATCCGCACAAATTCCATGGCTGACTCAACCATGCCCTGTGGAGTATCACCATAGTGACTGAGGATTCTGTCCGAAAGTGATCCGTGGTTGGAACCTATGCGCATAGCCGTTCCTTCTTCTCGGCACAGATTCACCAGAGGTGTGAATCTCTTTTCGATGCGATCCAATTCGGCCTGGTACTCGTTCTGGTTGTATTCCAGTTCTTGAAATCTTTTACGATCTACGTAATTCCCTGGATTCACGCGCACTTTCTCTACCAATTTGGCAGCTTCTTCAGCTGCTCGTGGCACAAAATGTATATCTGCGATTAGAGGAACGGTGTAGCCCCGTTTCTTTAACTCAGCTTTTATTGCGGCCAGATTTTGGGCTTCTTTGACACTCGGGGCAGTAATTCTGACATATTCACAACCGGCATCCACCAGACGAATCGTTTGTTCAACGGTGGCCAGAGTATCCATGGTGTTGGTGTTTGTCATGGATTGAACTCGAATGGGATTGTCTCCACCCATGGGAATATCGCCAATGTTCACCACTCGACTTTGATAACGCTGATAGCGGGTTAGGGTTTCAAGTGACTCAGAGAAATGAGAACTCATTTATGTGAAAATTCCTTCGATTGGTGTGTTCATTACTATTCAATCTAAAGAGGAGCATGGGTGAAACCAATTGGAATAGCCAAGCTATAAACCTGAAAACCGTCACATTGGGAATCAAGAATCGATAAAGTTGTACCTTGTTCACGGGGGTCACTCAATTTATTTTCATCGTCTTATAATAGGAGCATTGAAATAATATGGTTAACAGCAATATTTATAATAAACGCCGACAAAACTTGATAAATCTTATGGGGAAGGGTGTTGCTATTCTGAAAGGGGCACCTGAGCAAATTCGTACAAATGATACCGAATACCCCTACAGACAGGATTCGGACTTCTTTTATCTCACGGGATATACTGAACCTGGATCTGCTTGCATTATCGATCCCAACAATAAGGAAAATCCGTTCACTCTATTTGTGCTTCCCCAGGACCCTAAAAAGGAAGTATGGACCGGTTGGAGACTCAGTTTTGAAGATACGGTTGCAAAGTATAACGCTGATCAGGCACTGGATATTGCCGAATTCCAAGCAGCCGCACTAGCTGCCATGAAGACGTCGTCAAAAGTATATACTAACCTGAATCATGATAAGGTTCACCAGTACAAAATGCTTGACCATGTTGGGCAGGTGCGCAAAGAAGTGCAAAGGACCGGGGGAGGACCAGTGGGTCTCGAATCTGTGGGTTCTCTCACTCATAGTATGCGACTAATCAAGGATGAGCATGAGTTGGAGCTTATGCAAAAAGCTGCAGATATCTCTGCTGACGCTCACTCAAAAGCCATGCAGGCCTGTTCACCAGGTATGTATGAGTATCAACTCCAGGCTGTGCTTGAGAGTCATTTTGTCCATGAAGGGAGTTCAGGTCCTGCCTATACATCAATCGTCGGGGCTGGGGACAATGCCACCGTCCTGCATTACATCAAAAATCGTGACCAAATAGTTGATGGTGACATGATACTCATTGATGCAGCAGCCGAATACGATATGTATGCTGCAGACATAACCAGAACCTTTCCTGCAAATGGCCATTTTTCTGAATCCCAGAAGGCCATCTACGAAGTAGTTCTTAAAGCCCAGAAGGCAGTCATCGAAGCTTCAAAACCAGGGGTCACCTTTCAGGAACTCCATGATATCGATTTAAGGCTTCTTGTTGAGGGGATGATAGAGATTGGATTGTTAAAGGGCACTGCTGACGAAGTTATTCAAAATGAGAGTTATCAAGACTATTTCATGCATAAAACCGGTCATTGGTTGGGATTGGATGTACATGATATGGGTAACTATATGGCTGATGGTGAATCCATCGTGCTTAAACCCGGTATGACATTTACCGTGGAACCTGGTATTTATGTCAATTCAAAATCCAAAGCGCCTGAAAAATTCCGCGGTATTGGGATACGAATAGAGGACGATATTGTCATTACTGAATCGGGGAACAAAAACCTCACAGCTGCTGTTCCTAAAGAGATATCTGAAATTGAAGCACTTATGAATAAAGGTTGAATCAGGAAAAATAATGAAGTTACTTCTTAAACGTTCAGGATTGATGCTCCTGCTCATTGTCCTGGTGGCAGTGGGATGTAAAAGTGAGACAACTCCCAAATATAATCCAAATGAGTTCACCCTCATGGTTGCAGCCAGCAATGATGGGGAAGTAGGTCCCTGCGGCTGACGATCTAATCCACTTGGCGGTCTTGCCAGGAAGCATACGATAATTAAGGGACTTGCAGAAAAAGAGGCAACTTACCTTGTTGATGCTGGAGATGCATTGTTCAAATACCCATATATTGCAGAAGCACAGCGTGTTCACTTAAAAGAGGTAGCCCAGGCAATCATTGCAGCCTACAATGTGATGGAATGTCAGGTCATGAATGTGGGTACCAATGATCTCGCTGCAGGTCTTGACTTTATATTGGAAATGAAGAATACAGCCAATTTTCCCTTTATATCAGCAAATACAAAAGATGCCAGCACGGATAAATTTCTGTTCGAACCCTATACAATTGTTAAAACCCATGACCAGACTCTTGGATTTGTCGGGGTCACGAAGGGGGATAAACGAGTACAGGAATTTGCTTTTTCAGATCCAATTGAAGCTGCTCAAAAAGCAATTGATGAAATTAAGGACAAAGTTGATCTGGTTTTTTTAATGGCCAATGCGGATGATAAATTAGAAACGGCTTTGATTGCAAAGGTTAAAGGCATCGATTTTCTCATCCGGTCTAAGTCTGGATCCCTTCAACGAATTCCTAAACAGCAGGATGGTACTACCATCATTCGGATCGGTAAACAAGGTAAGTATGCCGGTGTATTGAAGATCAGGAATGTTGATGATGTAAGTCAAATGAAGAATGTGAGCTCACAATACACGCGCATCAAATTTACAGATAATCGCCTCAAGGCCATGTCAAAAGGGCTTGAAGAGGGTATGACCTTGGAAGAACATTTCGCCAAAGATGAAAATAGATTAAAGCTAATCACCCGACTTCGCGATGAGCGTAAAACCAATATAGATCTAATCAAGAAACTGAAGAATAGCTATTATCTTGAACCGATTGCATTAAATGAAAAAATCGAGGATACTCCTGAGGTTGCGCTCATAGTAAAAGATTACATGCCTAAAGAAAAAGAGAAAACTAAAAAGGATAAAGTCAAAAGGCACTAACAAGTAATTAAAATTGACCAAAAAAAAGAGGCTGAATATTTCAGCCTCTTTTTTTTGTGAGCGAGAGACCGGACTCGAACCGGCGACAACCACGTTGGCAACGTGGAGCTCTACCAACTGAGCTACTCTCGCATGAGCTGTCATGCCATCAAGGATGGCTTAAAAGCGGCGTGAATATAAATCTCGCCAATGGCGGGGCAAACTATTTTTCCCTCTAATTATCTCCTTCAGAGTTGATTACTAAAAAAATGGTCATTTCGGATATTTAAATAACCATCTACTTCGGTAGCTTGTCTCTTCTTTTTAGAGTGGCTTTATATTTATCTCAACATTTACCATGTTATATTTGAGCGTCTTCAGGGCATCAAGGGCTGCATCGATATCTAGGCTGAATGTTTCCTCACTCCCGTAATTTAGCATGTGAGCTACTGAGAGATTGTAAGCCTTTGAAATTTTCGACAAGGTCGAAAAGGTTGGGTCTGCTAAACCGCGCTCAAGTTTGCTGATATAGCTTTTATCTAAACCAGCATTCGCAGCGAGATCTTTTTGTAGCATCTGATGCGCTTCTCGTACGAGTCTCAATTGTTTCCCAATATCCATGTGTAAAATCTCCCCATATTAAATGGTACTAACCTGCTTTGTCCCTGGCGTTGGAAATATCTCAAAATATAATTGAACACGGACCAGAAATTAATGTTTTTCGATAAGTTAATGCTTGGTTGGGGAAAACGGTTAAATTACCCACTATGGGAAATACAGAGAATGGAGACATACAGGATCTCCTCCACGAAATGGTATCAGATCAGCTCATGAAAAGGGGTATTCTTCATCCCGCTATTCTGAACGCTTTCAAAGACATTCCTAGACATCTGTTTGTTCCTCACATTTTACCAGGTGATGCATATGGGGATCAACCGCTCCCAATAAAATCAGGACAGACCATCAGTCAGCCATATGTTGTTGCACTCATGCTGAGCTATCTTGACCTTCGGCCCAATCATCATGTCCTTGAAATAGGGAGTGGTAGCGGGTATGCCACGGCAATTATGTCAAAATTATGCCATCGTGTTACTGCAATGGAAGTATATGGAGAATTACTTGAGGATTCGAAGGCTATTATTAAGCAGCTCGAACTACCCAATATTGATCTGATACATGGTAGTGCCTGGGAACATTTACAGGAGGGAATAGTTTATGATCGTATCATTCTATGGGCCAGCCCTCCAAGGATACCCGAACATATCTTTGATAGTTTGAAAGAGGGTGGGATTCTGATTGCACCAGAGGGAAAAGCAGAGCAATATGTATGGATTTGCACAAAAAAAGATAGCGATATTTTGAGGAAAAGAAAAGATCCCGTAAGATTTGTACCCTTGGTACAGGGGTCAGTTCAAGAAATTGATAGAAACAGGCAGGGGAAATGAGGATAAGATGAATAGATTATATAAATCCGACAAAGATAAAGTATTTGAAGGTGTCTGTGGAGGCATAGGAGAATATTTCGATGTAGACCCGGTTATCATCCGCCTTATGTGGGTGGTTCTGGTAGTATTTGGGGGCACTGGAATTGTGGCCTATCTCATCGCCATGTTGATTATACCCAAAAATCCCGATCTGGGAGATGAAGAAATTCAACCAGAGCCAGATGTGACTCCTGAGACGTATTCAAATAGGTTTTGGGGTGTTATCATGGTCATTGCCGGTATCCTGTTACTATTTGGTATTGTTGGTCCTATTGCAGGCGTATTTGCTGGAATAGCCCTGGCTATGGGTCATGTTCTCTGGCCAGTACTGATTATTGGTCTAGGTCTATATCTATATTTCAACAGCGGTGAAGGTGACGCAAGCAAACCTTCAATGGATGAGATATTTCCACCCAGTAAAAAGCTTTACAAGTCGCGATCAGATAGAAAGATTTCGGGCGTATGCGGTGGAATAGGTCAATACTTTGATATAGATTCCAACATTATCCGCATATTCTGGGCAGTTGCTACATTGGGGTCTATTGGTCTCGGTGCATTAGCATATGCCATACTTGCTATATATCTAAGTGAATCTGATTAACCGGCACGGTTGACATTCACATACTGATATCTAATCTCCTGGAAAAAATATGCTTCGTTCACAATCTATGATTCTCCGCGCCCTGCTGATATGTTCCCTGATTATGGGTGCCAATGCACAACATGTTTACGAAAGAGGGACTTTTGTAAGTTTTCCTGCTGGCAAGCATGTCAATCACAGCTTTTACAGCACGTGGAATGTCTATTTTGCTGTTGAAGATGGCGTCATCGTATACAACCATCACAAAGGTGAATGGCTTGAACCCATCACTGCGAGTAACGGATTAAGCCAATATCCAGTTTTACTGGTATGGCAGAATGCACTTACACAGGATGTCTGGATTGTGACACCGGATTATGTCTTTGTCTATGATGAGCTGGCGGGTTGGATGTCAAGAGTACCATTACCTGTTGATCCCAATTTTTCAGGAACCTATGATTTGGGGATTTCTGATGCCTATGTCATCGTGTCATCGTCTTCTCCAGATGGGGGTGGCAAGTATTCAGCTCTATTTTCAAAAACAGCCGCAAGCTTTGAATTGTGGGGTGCCAACGAAGATCTGAATATAGTGTGGGAGAATGTGGAATGGATTCATCCCATTTCTCGTGGGTTGAATGATATTTACGAATCTCTACCCGTCCAGACCGTGGCGGCAGGATCATTTGATGCAGAAGGCAAGCTGCATCTGGATGGTCATCCCAGAAATTCGTCAGGAGAGGTTTCATCCCTCACAGGGGAACAAGCTGTAGGTGAATCATTCCTGAGTACTTACGGAATGGGCATCTTTCATCAAGATATTATTGGGGGTGAATTTACCAGTTTACCATATGGACTATTATCACCAGACATCATGGCTATGGATATCTTTAATGACAAACTTGTCATAGGCGGCCGGGCTGGTTTGACATATATGGATAGTTCAGCTTTTGAATATGATGAGGCCATTCGTGATATTGCCTTCGACTATTCATTTATCACTGATATCGATGCATCAGCAAACGATTTGCTGATTGCAGGTCGAGGTGGTGTATTTCGTGGAAGCTTGACCCATAGGGGCTGGGATCGAGTGATTTCTAAAAAAGATTTGACAAGTAAACGAATTTATTCCATTGCTGCAGGAAGTGGTGGCAATCTCATGGTTGCGACAGAACGCAATGCCTTTCTTTTTCATGAATCCGGTTTGATTCTACGAACGCTGTTCCCAATTGGTCTTGACTGGCCAGTTTTTGATATAAAGTATGATGCTGGTCAATTTTATCTCTCAACCTATTATGGACTGTACGTTTATGATGAAGCAACGTTAGGATTTACTCTAAAAGCTAATTCATCAGGTAATACCCTGCCAGTTTCAGATGACGCTGCAATAGATCCGATTTATGAGAGTGTTATGGTAGGTGATAAATTATGGGCTACTACACACAGGGGACTCATGGTTTTAGATCTCCTCACAGGAGAAGGCGCCTTCCACCTATCACCAAATACTCCATTCAAACCTAGAGGATTGGCATCTACAGGGAAAAGTGTGTGGATTGGAACAGATATTGGACTATTTTGCTTTACTTCCAAATCATCATCGTGGCGACATTACACGGTTAGTGACGGATTGATCAGTAATTTTGTCACTAAATTGATCACGAGAGATGGCTATATTTGGGTTGGCACCAACTTAGGATTGACGAGGATAAAGTGGAAAAATTTATATTGAGAATAGCAATTCCTACCCTGATATCAGCATTTCTGTTCCTGGGATGTGCTGAGCAAAATATGAGCAGGGAAAATGATCTGACCTTACCCCATTTTTCCTTCATTGGTCTGTCTGAACCTCTTGTTGACAAAGAAAACATTCAGGTCTCAGTGCATGTAAAAATTCCGTATACTGAACTTCAGTTTATTCGAACTGGGGATGAATTTATTGCCAGATATGAAGTTGCCGTCAATCTTGCCGATAAGGACAAAGAGCGGATAGCTGGAGCAATATGGAGTGATACCTTGCGCTTGTCAGAGTATAAAGATACTCGCAGTAATTCGAATACTATTACCTCAGTCAAAACTTTCAAGGTACCTGCCTCCGAATTGACCATCAATGTTCGTGTCACAGATCTATATACCAAAAAATCCTCCGTTCTCAGTGATGGGGTTGATCAATCAAAAATGTATGCTGGTGAATTGTCCTTGGGCAATATCATCATTATGGATAATGGAGCCGAAGGCAGGTCAAAGCTCCTCATGAATGAATCTTTTTATGAAATCATTGACACCCTTAGGTTCAAAGCCCGATTACTGGGTGACCATCACCCTTTTAAGATCAACTATGAATTGAAAGTGAAAGATGAAACTAAAGTAAACAAAACAATCTTACTGGATCATATTGGGCCAATAGACTCACTGCTCGATTTTGTCGTGCCACTCACTGATATGCATTATTCCAATTACTCTCTTTTTCTTTCTGCTGAAGACCTCAAGGGGAATCAGGTGATGACTAAGTCGAATTTCAGAGTAAGAATCAGAGGTGTTAACTTTGAGGTTGATAATATGGACGACGCTATAAAACAGCTTGTCTATCTTACCAGTGATCGTCAGATAAAAGCAATGATGAAGGGTAATGAACTTGAGAAAACTAAAAATTTCAAAGCCTTTTGGGCAGCCCTAGATCCAACCCCCGGGACGATAGAAAATGAACTAATGGAAGAATATTATCGACGGGTGGCATTCTCCATGGAGGCTTTCACAGTCGTGCAGGAAGGCTGGAAAACAGATCGAGGCATGATCTATATCCTATTTGGTCCTCCCGATGAAATTCAACGTGGTCCATTGGAACTTGATCGAAAACCATATCAAGTGTGGGAGTACTATCTCATCGGGAAGCAATTTGTTTTCAAAGACGAGACAGGGTTCGGAGACTACAGACTGGATCATACTTATCTAGATCAGGGAGATTGGCGTTTTAGATATTAAATTAGTCCCTCTATCTCTGTCATGGATCATAGAAGCCTTACTTTAGCTCCTGCGTTCTAAGCCCTTAAAATAAAGACCTGACACGCCAATTAATGGGTGCTATTGGCTCAAAAATTGATAGATTTTGCACTGCCCAAAAAAAAGTGTTTTTCGGGCAATAGATAAAGTGTTGTTTTCATAGACCTGAGACCACTTTTCAGGCACGAGAGGGTAGATGGCTACAAAATTTTCAAATTTCCGAAACTGGATGGGCGTAGACATCGCAGTTGACCTTGGAACGGCAAATACACTTATCTACGTTCGTGGTCAGGGTATTGTTTTAAATGAACCCTCTATTGTAGCAAAATCAAAATCCACCTCAAGAGTCATTGCAGTAGGAAACGAAGCCAAGCGTATGGTTGGTAAGGTTCACCAGGAGATTGAAACAATCCGCCCATTGCGAGACGGTGTTATTGCAGACTTTGAAATGGCGGACAGTATGCTACAAGGTTTTCTAAATAAACTACCCATTTCAAAATTAGCTCGTCCTCGTATGATCATCTGCGTTCCCTCAGGTATTACTGAAGTGGAAAAAAGGGCAGTAAAAGAATCTGCTGAAAGACGTAATGCCCGCGAAGTGTTTCTAATAGAAGAACCTGTGGCCGCAGCTATTGGTATCGGAATTGATATTAGCGAACCCGTTGGTAACATGATTGTGGATATTGGTGGTGGAACGACAGAAATCGCCATTATTGCTTTGAATGGAATTGTGACCAAAGAATCACTTAGAGTTGCCGGGGATGAAATGGATGAAGCCATAATTCAACATTTCAAACGCGATCACAATCTACTCATTGGAGAAAGAACCGCTGAGAGTATAAAAATGAATGTTGGCTCAGCTCTTCAGGGCACTGATTACAAGTTGTCAGTCAAAGGCCGGAACATGATCGCCGGTATCCCCAAAACCATCGAGGTATCATCCTCAGAAATCAGAGACGCTTTAAGAGATACCATAGATCTTATTGTAGATGCAGTGAAAATGTGCCTGGAACGAACACCTCCGGAGCTAAGTTCCGATCTCCTGGACCGTGGTATCATTCTCACAGGCGGTGGAGCGCTTCTACAAGGGTTTGACAAAAGAATGCGTCTGGAAGTTGATCTTCCTGTAAACGTGGCTGAATATCCATTGCTTTCCATCGTTCAAGGCACCGGCAAAGTTCTGGACGCCGTTGAGCGCTTTGAGGATGTTCTTTATTAAGCTTTTTACCCGCGCGATAGGTTAAATCTTGGCATCAAAAGCACCATCCATCTCTCGATATAAATCCCTGGTAAACCTGCTTGCAGCTATCATTCTGTCTCTGCTGATTATAGCATCCAACGGAACTGCTACCATGGATCGAACTCGTGCTATCGTTCTGGAATCATCAGCCTATCTATATGTACCCATCCAATGGATGAAAACCATCTTTTCTGTCGAAAAGGATTACCGCGAGCTTCAACAGCGTCATATTAAAGCTCAGATCGAACTAAATAAAACAAGAACGCTTGCGAAAGAAAATCAGCGACTTCGCAGTATGCTTGGGTTCAAAGGTGATAAGCATTTCAGTGTGATCCCGGCAAACGTGCTTTCAGATGTAGGTAGCCACACTATGAATAGTCTCACTGTTGATCAAGGTTCTGATGATGGTGTTACGCTGCTTTCCGGCGTAGTTGATGCAGAAGCACAGTTGGTGGGTAAGGTTGTGGCAATTTCACCACACACAGCACTCGTTCAATTGGTAAACGATAAAAATTTCAGGGTTTCTGTTAGAGAGATGCGCTCAAGAGATGTGGGCATTTTGAGCTACACCTTGAAAACTGGATATGTCATTCAGGATGTCCCTAAAAATGCTGAAGTGATTGCGGGGGACTCAGTAGTAACCTCTGGCTTTAGTGACATATTTCCAGAGCACATTTTCGTTGGCTGGGTCTCAACCATCTCACCTGTTGTGGAAGATTATGTGAAATCTGTTCGAGTTGATCTGGCAACAGACTTTAATCGCGTAGAGGAAGTATTTATACTTAAATAGTATGTTTGGTATCATCAAAAATAGTATCCTTGGTCTTCTCGTACTCATTTTCCAATGGATGATAGGTGATATATTCAGCATTTATGGTCTGACCCCAAGTTTCCTGGTCATATTTATCATCTACATCGGATTAACCAAAAGCCAACTGCATGCTATCTGGTTGGGATTCTTTTTTGGATTTATTATCGATGCTTTAACAGGTACTGATATGATGGGTATTACTGCACTTGCTCTGGCTGTAGTAGGATATCTATCAGGAATATTTCATGGTCGGATTGTCAGAATACCAGTCATAGTTCAATATTTGTTATATACGGGTTTCCTGCTGGTCTTTTTTATACTCACCGTCATGATTTCTCTCCAGGATTCACAGTTTGCCACAGGTAACATTGTTTTTCTGATTCTCCTTCCAAAGACGATATATACGCTTGCGCTTCTGAGTGGAAGTTTCATAGTGCTTCGAGTCGGAGCAGAATAATGCTCCAGGGCAGGAATATCGTTGAGGGCTGGAGGTCACTTCTTGTCCACGGTCTTCTCGCACTCCTTTTTCTGATTCTCATCGGTCGTTATTACTACTTGATGATCGTATTACATGAGAAATACGCTGAGAAGGCAACTGCAAATCATATTCGTGCGGTTCCCGTGCTGGCATCCCGCGGCGTAATCTATGATCGTGCTGGCAATCTTATTGTGGATAATGCGCCCAGTTACACCATCTCTGTCATACCTATTGAGGTAAAGAAAAAGCCGGAATCACTGGAGCGTCTATCCAGCGTTATGGAAATTTCTGTTGAAGAGATAAATCGTCGCATAGTAAAAAATCGTCGCGGATCTTTTGCTCCAGCCAAAGTATTCAGTCGGGTCCCCTTTGAGAAGATATCTCACCTACAGGAGCACCGCCTCGAACTTATTGGTGTGACCTACAGTATTGAACCCATTCGTAACTATGTGTCTGAACTAGATTTGTCACATGCTCTAGGGTATACCCGAGAAATAAACAGGGACGATCTTAATCGCTTTAATAAGGATTCTGACTATCAGCCTGGTGACCAGGTAGGGTGGAAGGGTCTGGAAAAATTTCATGAATCAGTATTACATGGTCAGAGGGGTTTTAGATATGTTGAGGTAAATGCCCTCGGTCAGGAAATTGGTGAGGTTCAGGATCGTGCTCCCATCAATCCAATTCCCGGACATGACCTGGTTCTAAGCATAGATTCATATATTCAGCATACCGTAGAAAAAGCCCTTGCAGATTCTTCAGGGTCCGTGGTAATCCTGAATCATAAAACAGGAGAGATTCTCGCCTATGCCAGTCGTCCTGGCTACAATCTTGAAATGTTATCTGGTAGGATTTCTTCAAAGGATTGGGAAGCACTGATTCAAGATCCTCGTAAACCTCTATATGATAGGGGGATACAGGGTCTGTATCCTGCTGGTTCCACACTCAAGCCCCTGGCAGCACTCTACTCGTTGGAAAATCATTCTAATGCAAAAGAGCGAACTTATGTCTGTCGCGGATCTTATCGATTGGGTAATCGCTCCTTTGGTTGCTGGAAAAAAGTTGGACATGGCAAAATGAACCTCCACGATGCTATTCAACAATCTTGTAATGTTTATTTCTTTAACCTAATCCAGGATATTGGGATTGAAGATTGGGCTCATATCGCCCGTGATTTTGGATTTGGGCAGCGTGCCAATATTGATATTCCCGGTGAAAATAAAGGTCTGGTTCCTGATACGAAATATATGAATCGTAAGTATGGGCAGAATAAATGGACGAGAGGAAACTTGTTGAATATTGTTGTGGGTCAGGGTGATGTTTTGGTAACACCGTTACAACTCGCTCAATTTGCTGGAATGTTAGCTCAACGTGGGACTCAATTTCAGCCGCATTTCGTAAATAAGGTAGTGTCCAAAAATGGGGACGTAATACAAGTGAATATTTCACAACCCAATGATAGGGTCACTGCTTCAAAAGATTCCTGGGATTTTGTACATCAGTCAATGTGGGATGTTGTGAACGGTAAAAAAGGCACTGCCAAGGCTGCCCGCCAAAAAGATTGGGATATCTATGGTAAAACGGGGACAGCCCAGAATCCCCATGGCGAAGATCATGCCTGGTTCATTGGTTTTAGTCTGGACGAGCGTTATCCATATTCCTGGGCAGTTCTGTTGGAAAATGGTGGCGGCGGCGGTGGTAAGGCTGCTCCACTCATAGGTAAAGTGTTAAGAAACATTGCGAAGCGACCTTCATGAATATTAAAAGCTATATAATTGTAAAACTTAAAGAGTTGGAGTGGAGTACACTCATATTGGTCGTACTGCTCTCAGTAAGTGGATTAACAGCCATTTATAGCATTGAAGCGCAGCATGAATCAAGCTCCGATTATTTTTTCAGGCAAAGTATCTGGACAGTGGTTGGAATTGGATTATTCCTGACAGCATATTTCATCCCTAGAAAGGTCCTTCACAATTTTACATACCCTGCCTATGGCTTTGGAATTCTCCTCTTATTGGTTCCCATACTCATGAAAAGTAGCGGAGCCGTTAGCAGATGGATTATGTTTGGGAGTATTGGAATCCAACCATCTGAATTCATGAAAATATTTTTGCTTTTAGCCCATGCAAAATATTTTGCGGACCACAAACGAAAGCTTTCAAATATTAAAGAAATAATGACTCCCGTTGCGATGACTCTGGGACCCACTATTCTTGTTCTTGCTCAACCAGATTTAGGCACCGCTCTTACATATTTTGGGATATTGATTGTGATAATATTTTGGGCAGGTATAAAACCACTTCATTTCTTTCTCCTGCTAGCACCGATTCTCTCCATGCTAGCATCTTTTCAGACTTTGTCCTTCTTTATCTGGATGGGAGTCATTATTGTTATTCTGTATTTTAACCACCTCCCATTTTGGACAAAAACTCTAAACTTTATAATTAATGTTGGACTAGGCGGAATTACCAACTTGCTCTGGGCCCTACTAAAACCATATCAGCAGCAGCGAATTCTGTCAATGATTGACTCCGACTCCGACCCACTCGGTGCGGGATATCAGGTTTCTCAATCATTAACAGCTTTTGGATCTGGCGGTCCATTTGGAAAAGGTCTTGGAGAAGGCACGCAAACTCATTTGAAGTTTCTCCCAGAGCAACATACAGATTTTATCATGACCGTGATTGGGGAGGAATTTGGGTTTGTCGGTGTTATGGTGGTGATCACACTCTTCTATTTACTGATAGCAAAATTGATTACACAAGCCTACAACAGCAAATTCAGATTTGATAGTGTCATCCTGATTGGTATCACATCCATCTATATATTTCATGTGTTTGTCAATCTTGGGATGATAGTTGGTATCATGCCCGTAACAGGTATTCCATTGCCGTTCATCAGCTATGGAGGGTCATTTATGATTACCTCAATGATATTGGCTGGTCTTTCTGCTAATATGTCCTCAGTCCGCAGAGCTGTTGGGTAGAGCCTCAAGCCCCCTGAAACCACTACATTTAGCGTTGCGAGTCCCTGTGGTGAGGTTAAATTGACGCCCGTATGATTTCTTGTCTTAACTCCCAGCAGAAAGTGGCTTAAGCAATGTACAAAAGAACGTTCGCTCTCATTTTGATATTAGCACTCATCCTTGGTTGTGGTGGTTCGAAAGAACTGAAGCAGGAACTTAGTGAGGTGAAACAGGGCAGTCAAGGTACGGACAGTACTCTGGTTGTTCTTGATGCCAGATTAAAAGAGTTCTCCCAAGAAGTGAAAGCTATGCGTGAAACATACAACGAGAACCATATTAGTCTCGAAAATCTCTATAAGCTCAATGCCGAATCTAAACGTTCGATTGATGAACTTTCCTCCGAGATTGATAATAAGCTGGCAAGTGAGCGAAGCAGAACAGATTCTGTTACCAGTGAATCATCCAAAACAAGTGGTGAGCAGATAGCAGGCTTGCAGGCTGAGCAGGATGGCATTAGAGAGTCTATCGCAGGACTTGGTACATCTATTCAAAATACTCAATTTCAGGTGGATAGCATCTATGCAACCATGGATCCAGAAAAAATGGCAGTTCTTGAAGAAAATTTACTGAACATCGTAAGTCAGTTCTCCATGTTGGATTCATCCTTCTCAGAATTTCAACTGAATGTCGCTGATCACATGATGAGTTCCGATGATCAGTTAAGTACTTTAGAAATGAACGCTAGAGTTCAGGATAGTTCAAATTATGATATTCTATCGCAGTTAGTATTCCTGGAGAATAAAATAATCTCGCTTACGAACTCATTTAACGAGCTCATGGCCATGCCTTCGACGACTCCAAATATTGTTCGAACTCCAGTTTCTCAAACACCTGTCAAACAATCTCCAACTGCTGCAAAGATGGACTACGAGACATACAAGCAACACTATATTGATGCATTAAGCGCGTATCAAAATGGTGACTTCATGGGCGCTATTGATGCTTTTGAGATGTTGATTCGTAATGATTCGCAAAATGATTATGCTGACAATGCTCAGTATTGGATCGGAGAGTCCTATTACGCTTTGGATGAGTACTCAAAGGCTATCGGAGCATTTAGAAAAGTGATTCAATTTAAAGATACCAATAAAGCCGATGCTGCACAATTCAAGATTGGATATTCCTACCTCAATAGCGGCGATCAAGCCCGCGGTTACGATGAATTAGAACGGCTACTGGATATGTTCCCTGAAAGTTCCTACCGGGAAAAAGTCAAGCAAATCCTCGCCTCCAGATAAATAGGTTATAAAAAAAAAAGAAATCTATGCCAACAAAAATTTACTATCTCTCCTCAGAAGTCTCTCCATTTTCTGAGGGAACTGACCTTGCTAAAATTTCCAACAAGGTTCCCACACATTTTCAAGAAAAAAAACAAGATTTGAGGATCTTTACCCCACGGTATGGATTTGTCAGCGAACGTCGATATGTAATTCGTGAAGTTATTCGCCTCAAAGAAATTGAAGTAGAATACAAGGGTGAGGTCGGATTTGGCGCTGCCAAATCAGCCTTTGTGCCCTCAACCCGTGTTCAAGTCTATTTTATGGAATACCAACCTTATTTTGGCGGTAAAAATAAAACTTTATACAAGGTTGCTGAAAATCGTTACAATCAACGGAATGCTGAGAAGTATTTCTATTTTTCAAAAATAGCCATCGAAAATCTCACCTATTTGTACTGGCAACCAGATTTTATTCTTTGTAATGACTGGACCACTGCCATGGTTCCTGTCCTGTTTAAGACCGTTTATGCTGAAGAAGAGTTCTTCACAGACATGAAGACGGTCCTGAACCTGGTCAATATCGAAGAGATGGGAAAAGTTGGAGCAAAACAGTACGAAATGGCCGGTCTGGAGCCTGAAGACTATGCTGGTTATGAAGACAATCTACTCGGACTTGCTATTAAGCATGCTGATGAGATCATTAGTATCTCTATAAATGGCAAGAGCAATAAAGATCAAATTGAAAAACATGACAAGATTCAGGAAGCTTTGAAAGCTACTGGCAAAAAAGTTAAGTATTTTACGATTTCTGATGAAAGTGAAGAGGAATGGCAACAGCTCAATTTGGAATTGGAAACATTCTTTGGAGTTGAGAATTAAAACTCTGAATATTGACAGTGTTGACTCTAAACCAACAGAGTTAAGTGTTTGAACACTTAACTCTTTTTTTAAAGGGGCTTATGAAAATCCGGATTCCTTTTGCAGTTATTATCACCGCACTTTTCTTGTGGTCGTGTGATGAACCAATCGCGTATGATAATAGTAGCTTTATCTACAACCCATTCTCAATAACCGAAGACACACTTAATAATGTAACTGCTATTGAAGCAGGGACTGCAGACATAGAGTGGGGCTCACATTTCAGAGCCTGGGTTGGTGAAACTCAATATTACAAATCAGGCTTTACAGTTGAGTTTATCCTCTCTGATACTTTATTGAACATTAGTGCGGTTGACAGTGTTCAATTTCAAGTTAATCATGTTGTGACTTATCCAGATAATGGAGCTGATTCGCTTGCTTCCAATTATTCCAGCTTTGGGTTTTACGAAACCATGGATCAATTAATTGATATAGAAAATTCTGCCTATGGCATTATTCTCGGAACCGATTCGATGAATATTGCAGGTGGTAATAACTCCTGGAAATATAATTTACCCGCTGATCTCATTGCAGAAGGTGATACTATTGTAAGCCTGGGACTCTTTCCACAGGCTACTGATTACTTTTCAGCATTCTATGGGGGCGGCTCAGTTTCAAGACCATTACTGAATTTTTTCTTTCATGAACCTGATTCTGCTGGTAACGACTCCGTGACGGTTCTTCCAGTTCTGGCTGACACACTATTTATGCATTTTGCTGAGAAATCTGGAACTTTTGATCGAGGGCAATATGAATATGTTAGCCAACTAAAAAGTGATTCACTTATTATTACACTGAATCTGCAAGGCTTTACTGTAACGGGTGATACAATACAGCATATCGTTGCTTCCAGTCTTTTGCCAGCAATTGATAATTTTGCATCCTCCCTTCACATGCCTGATAGTGTTTTCAGGTTTAGTATGCTTGTCGAAGATATTGTCTCAGGGGTGTCCTCTACAATCGAATATGGAGGAGATGGGTATAACTCCAATCAGATAAATAATATCATTCAATCTGCTATCGATGATGAGAGGGATGAAATAGAGGTGCTCTTACGCCCTGCTACCGCTGGTTATAATCCCGGATTTATTGCCATCTCCAAAGATGCTTCTGCTTCAGCTCTCTATGTAAAATCCTCCCTGGCGGTGCGACCATGAGAAAATTAATCCTTTTTCTTATCCTCGCTATTTCGCTCATGGGGCAATCAGCCTACTATCGACTCGGGTACGGTGACATTTTTCCAACCACAGAGCCCCTGGGGAGCAGTCTTGGTCATGGCGTTGTAGCTCTGGATGATTCTGCCCACGTCACGACACACAATCCTGCTTCGTTGACCAGCTCCAACCGAGTTCATTTTGGAGTAAGTCTGGGATCAGAGTTTAGAGCAATTGACGATATTGTTACTAATAATACCCGACTTGAACAGCTCTTTGTTTCCTTCCCAGTCGGAAAACGATTTGGGATGAGTTTTGGAACGCATGCAGTAGCTGATTTTGCTTCTGACTATGAGGCAACCCTGGACATGGGTTCTTTCACTGAGCAATCTACTGGAGGAATCTGGGATTTTCATCTAGGTCTGGGTTATTCACTTTCTCCTGTTGTGAAGCTGGGGCTAAAGCTACACGCGTTTCAGGGTCAATTAAGACGTGAAACCACCATTCAGATGGATGATATTCAAGAATTATATGTGATCAAGGGTGACATATCAGGAAAGAGTATTGAAGCAGGCGCTATTACCAATGTGAGAGAGAAAGTATCTCTCGGTCTAACTGTAAATATTCCTTACGACAAGCCTACTTTATCTGGTCAGGATAGTCTGGCTGGATCGTCTGCGTTTGCTGACATAGATGAAGAGATGGATGCCTGGCCAAGCACTATTAAACTTGGTGTCATCTACCATCACTCAAAAACGATGAATTTTATGGTTGGCATTGCACAGCAGCTCTTTTCTGATTCAGATTTCAACCTGGCCAGGGTATTTGCTTTACCTGCCGGCTGGAAAACTGTTCCTGTGGCATCGTTTCAAATTGCGATGCAAAAATTACCTACTGATAGAACTTCACGTTACTGGACCAAAAGAACGGGTTTTCAGACGGGAGTATCCATTAAAAATTACTATCTGTCACCAGCCAATGACAATATGATATATGAATATTCATTGATAACTGGTGCCAATCTCGATCTGAGAAATGGAAGAAGTTTGTTTGAGATTTCTGGTGAATTCGGCTCACGTGGTGGAGATGAAAGTCTGCCTGATGAGTTATTCGCCCGCATGAAATTAGGAATTCAAATTAATGATATGTGGTTCAAAAAAGTTAAAAGAAGATGAGGATTAACTCATGAAGTTAAAAGTTGTGTCAATTATTACTATGGGCATCATGTTATTTACACTGGTCTTGTCCGCCTGCATGCCTCCACAAGCTACCGCTGAAGAATTGGCCGCCATGGAAAAAGCACGTAAAGATTCAGTACGCAAAGCCAATTCGCGATACTGCATGAAGCACTTAAGTTTTGCCACTGAGTACTATAAGAATAAAGCCTATCCAGATGCTTTATATAATTATAAGAAATTGTTTGAATATGAATGTGTCGATGAGCAAATGGCTCAAAATGTTTATGTCTATATGGGTAACTCTTATCGCGAATTAGACCATCTTGATACTGCCATGATATACTACGAAGAGGGTTTGAGCATCATCCCTCAGAACAAATATCTATGGGAGAATAAACTCTTTACCTTGAAAATGATGGATGACGAAGACTTGATCCTTCAAGCAAAGGTAGATATGTATGCTGCCTTCCCTCAAGATTCAATCCTTGGTGAACAAATTGCCGAAGATTACATCACCTTCTCCATGTATCCAGAAGCTATTGCTATCTCAGAACAACTACTCCTAACGAACCCTGAGAATAAAAACCTTAGGAATATCATCCGCGAAGCAATTGAAGCACAGGGTGGTGATGTAAGGGGCTTTGTTGAAGAAGAATACAAGAATAATCCTGCCAATATTTCCAATGCCCAGGACTATGTGCGTGTACTTCGCGATGCTGGCGAAAATGATACAGCCATCAAAGTCTTAGAAGGAATCCTTACCATTTCACCAGGAATGAACAATATCATGAAGGATCTTGTTGAAGCTTATCGTGAGTTGGGTCAAACAAAAACAGTCATTAGTTGGCTGAAAAAATTGAATACTGCCAATCCTGAAGATGTCCGCATCTATTTTGACATGACACAAGCCTACATCGATGATGGACAGCTTAAATCGGCTATGTCCTGGGCGGGTAAAGCCATTAACATGGATTCTCAAAATGGTCAGACCTACGCAAATCGTGCCTCAGTATATGAAGCAGTAGGTATGGCTTGTGCTGGTTCAGTCCCCGATTTTGATGATAAACTCGTATTTATGATGGCATATGAGGATTATATAAAAGCCAAAGCAAAAGGCTATTATAAAGCGACCAACAAAATTGATTTTCTAAAAGAAGCCCGTATTCCACAGAGTGGCGACTGGTTCTTCAATAGAGACGAATACGTTAAAGCAGGTAAAGCTAAACCTAAGAAGGAATGTTATGCCTGGTTAAAACGGAGTGTCACAGCTCCTAAGGGCTAGTATAGGTCAGCTATGGAACTTGTCATCGGGTGTGATCATGCCGCTATTGATGCAAAAACTGAGATTGTTCAATATCTCAAATCATTAGGACATGACATAATCGATGAAGGTACTCACAGCCTCGAATCTGTTGACTATCCAGATTATGCTGCCAAAGTAAGCCAAAAGGTTCAATCTGGTGTAGCTGAGCGCGGAATCTTGATTTGTGGTACAGGTTTAGGGATGTCCATAGCAGCCAATCGCTTTCAAGGCATCCGAGCCGCACTTTGTTTCACTGAAGAGCTCGCTGAACTGAGTAGACTTCACAATGATGCAAATGTGCTTTGTCTGGGTGCCAGAACACAATCTGTTGAATCCATGAAAAGTATTCTCTCCCTCTGGTTAACCACAGAGTGGGAGGGTGACAGACATGCGAGAAGACTTAATAAAATTGAATTAAATTCTCGAGGTCAAGATGCTGAATGAACTAAAAACGTTTGATCCGGCCATATATGCTGCGATCATGGCAGAGCGCGATCGCGAAAACGATACCTTAGAATTAATCGCTTCAGAGAATTTCGTTAGCAAGTCTGTCCTGCAGGCTGCAGGCAGCGTCATGACCAACAAATATGCCGAGGGTTATCCTGGGAAACGATACTATGGTGGGTGTGAGGCTGTAGATACAGCTGAGAATCTTGCCAGAGACCGTGTGAAGGAACTTTTTGGCGCTGAATATGCCAATGTCCAACCGCACTCTGGTAGTCAGGCAAACATGTCTGTTTACTTCACTCTGGTGAAACCTGGTGATACTGTTCTTGGTATGGATTTATCTCATGGTGGTCATTTAACCCACGGATCCCATGTAAATTTCTCTGGTAAATTCTACAACATAGTGGCCTATGGAGTTAATGCTGAATCCGGATATATTGACTATGATATGGTTCGTGATCAAGCAAAGAAGCATCAACCAAAAATGATCATAGCCGGTGGGTCGGCATATCCAAGACACTATGATTTTAAATTATTCAGGGAAATTGCAGATGAAGTTGGGGCATTTCTCATGGCCGATGTTGCCCATCCTGCTGGGTTGATTGCAGCAGGAGAACATCCTAGTCCCATGCCACATTGCCATGTAGTGACATCTACGACACATAAAACCCTACGTGGACCTCGCGGTGGATTGGTGATGATGGGGAAAGATTTTGAAAATACTTTTGGGATAGTTGCGCCAAAAAGTGGCCGAACTAAAATGATGAGTGAGCTTCTGGATAGTACTGTGATGCCAGGCATACAAGGTGGTCCACTTATGCATGTTATTGCTGCAAAAGCAGTGGCCTTTGGCGAAGCTTTAAAGCCATCTTTTAAAACCTATGCCAAACAGGTCATTTCCAACGCCAAAGCGCTCGGCGTTGCACTTAACGATTATGGCTTTAAACTTATCTCAGGTGGTACTGATAACCACTTGCTTCTTATTGATTTGACCGCGAATAATATAAGTGGCAAAAAAGCAGAGCGTCTGCTGGAAGAAGCCGGGATGACTACCAATAAAAACATGGTTCCCTTTGATCAACGCAGCCCACTTGTTACAAGTGGAATTCGTATTGGAACTGCTGCTTTAACCACCCGTGGTTTTAAGGAGAATGAGATGAAGTTAATAGCAGGATACATCAACGATGTCATTGCTGACCCCGACAATGAGGGTGTCAACCAATCAGTCCGCTCCAAGGTACGAGAACTCGTCAAAGATTTCCCACACTATCAGGATGTAGAGTAAGTATTATGAATTGCCCCCAATGTCAACAGGATGATACTCGAGTTATTGATTCTCGTCATACCCAGGATGGTCGAGCAATTCGACGCCGTAGGGAGTGTGGTAGCTGTTCCTATCGATTTACGACCTATGAGTATGTCGAGACCCAACCACTGCTGGTCATTAAGAGCAATCAACGTCGTGAGCCTTTTGACAGGGAAAAGATTCTTAAAAGTATTGCCATTGCCTGTAGTAAACGTCCTGTGAATAGTGCCCAGATGAGTCAGACAGTCGATCTGGTAATTCAGGATGTAAATACTTTCGGATCTTCTGAAGTGCATGCCAAGGATGTTGGTGAACTGGTGATGAAGCATCTCAAAGATCTTGATGAAATTGCCTATGTCCGCTTCGCCAGTGTGTATCGGAAATTCGAGGATGTTAAAGAGTTCAGAGCGGAACTGGACGACATCTAGAACCATGAAAACGATCTGATTCAGAAATGTATCGACATGATCGAAATTAAAAATCTTCATAAATCATTTGGTGATCTTACCGTTTTTGACGGTGCAAGTATAAAAGTTGATGATGGCCAGAGCCTCGTCGTCATGGGCAAAAGTGGCCAGGGCAAAAGCGTTCTTCTTAAACTAATTACCCGCCTTCTTTATCCTGATGCTGGAAATATTTATATTGATGGGGAAGATCTGGGTAGTCTTAATTCAAAACAGTTGGTTAAATGTCGCTTGAAATTTGGTATGCTGTTCCAGTCAGCTGCTTTATTTGATAGTTTAAATATCTGTGACAATGTTGGTATTGGGTTAAAAGCCAAAAACCGATACTCAGATTCAGAGATTCAGTCCAAAGTCCAGGAAAGCCTTGAACGTGTTAGTCTGGAAGATGTCGGTCAGAAATTCCCAGCACAATTGAGCGGGGGTATGCGCAAACGTGTCGGTTTGGCTCGTGTAATAGCCATGGAACCAAAATATATTTTATATGACGAACCTACAACTGGTCTGGACCCAGTCACCAGTGCGCAGATTGCATTGTTGATTAAAGAAATGCAGCATGATCTAAGTGTGACCAGTATTATTGTGACACACGACATACCCACTGGCTTTTTTCTGGCAGATAAAATTGTTTTACTGGATCAGGGGAACTTTTCCTTTGTTGGTAGCGTCGAAGAAATGAGAAAGTCTGAATTAAAATCTGTGCAGGATTTTATCAGTGGCTATAAAGAAGAAACAGATATAAACTTTAGGTAATAATTTGAATCTACACCGCTTGTATTGCCCCATTTCCAAAACTGCGCTCGAGCCAGTCAGCGATACCCTTTTAAATGCTATTAATAGTTGGGTTGAAAGTGGACAGGTTTTTAAGGGGAATGGTGAGCTTCTACAAGGGAAATTAGCAGATTTGCTGGTCAACAAAAATCAGGACATTGCCTATGTCATTCTTCAGGGTATCCCACAGCTTATTCCAGGGTTATCCATATCACTTGAGGGCTTAAACACAGGGAAATCCGTTGATTAGCGTAAGGTGTAAACCTATATTCGCCCGCTTTAATAGAGGAGAACTTTAAGAGAGAAAATGTTACTGGGATTTTTTAATGAGAATCCGCCGAAAACAAAATACGAACCTGGCGTTCATCTTTTTTAAAGTTGATACCGAATGTTATTAGTAATATTCGGTTTTTTTATGAATGAGGAGTTAGTTACAATGAAAATGAATAAAATTATTAATCTCACCATCGGAAGTTTGATGCTTTTATCTGTCGCATTCTCACAGAGTGCCTTATTTCTGCTGATTGCACCCGGTGCACGGGCTGGTGGTATGGGTGAAGCACAAGTTGCTCTTGCAGATGACTCCTACGCAACCTATTGGAATCCAGCAGGACTAGGATTCCAAAGTGGTTATGAAGTTTCAGGAATGCACGTAAATTGGCTTCCCGGGCTTGTAGATGACATGTACTATGACTTTCTGGCCGGTCGCGCACCAGTGGAAGGTCTCGGCGTTTTTGGAGGACATATCATCTACCTGAATGCTGGTGAACAGCAGTATACTGATGCAAACGGAACCTCACTTGGAACCTTCCTGACCTACTTTTCTTCTGGCGCAATAAGTTATGCCACCATGATTTCTGAGAATTCAAGTGTTGGCTTTAACTTTAAAATATTATATCAGCATCTAACTGATAAAAAGGTTGGTACTGAAGATACGAAGGGAACAGCAACTAATTTTGGTTTTGATGTTGGGTATCTGAGTAAAGGCTATTTGGGGGGCAAACTGGATATTGGTGCTATGGTGGCAAACTTGGGTCCCAAAGTCATTTTCAATGATGAAGAGCAAGCCGATCCTTTACCGACGAATTTGAAACTTGGCTTCAATATGCGTGTATATGAATCAAAATTTAATCGACTAAATGTTGTATATGATGTAAATAAATTGCTGGTGGGAGAGTATGCCTCCATGGATTGGGATGGTGATCTTATAATTGGTGGTTATAATGATGATGGCTCTGAGAATCAATCAGGTAATTTCAATAAGGATGGGCAGAATGAGCTTGCCCACACTGATTCATGGTGGAAAGGTCTTTTTACCTCATTCCTGGATGATTGGTATCTTGGTGGTGACCGTGATTTAGATAGTGATAGAATTATTGGTGGCTACGGTGCTGATACTTCAGCTACTGCTGGAGGACTCTATAATTCAAAGGGAGTACTCGAAGTAGGCAATAGCGATGATAGAAGTGCATCTGATGAATTTAAATCGCTTATCCATAGTGTTGGTCTCGAATACTGGTACAATGAGATGTTTGCTATCCGTGGTGGTTACTACTACGATTCTGAAGGCAAGATTACCACACCAACGGTAGGGGCTGGTTTGCGTTATGGAAACTACGGTTTTGATTTCGGATATACTGTGGCAGAGGAAACACACCCTCTGAACAACACCATGCGATTCTCGCTGATGTTAAAATTTTAAGGTTGATCGGATTAATCTGATCGTCGATCTTTAATTTTTACCCTCAATAACTAGCGGGGATAATATCAATCAATTCATAGTAAGAATATTGCTGACTATTCTGTCAGTCCTCACCCTTTCAGGTCAAGAGTTAAAGGTCGCTGTTCTGCGAGTCGCTTTTCAACCAGACTCCTCACCGGCAACAACTGGAGATGGCAGTTTTGTCCTGGAGGATACGGTTGATCTCGATTGTAGTGATTGGTCTCTTGATCCACCTCCTCATGGTCGGTCCTATTTTCAGGATCACCTCACAGCAATGGACAACTACTGGCAACGGGTGAGTAGCGGTGCAGTTCATGTGAATTTTGCTGATTCAGATGTATTTCCTCTAAACGATGATGATGTCTATCAATTGCCTCATGACATGCTCTATTATCATCCCTATTTACAAGAATATGATGAAACCGAGAAACTTTTTGAGTTGAGTGAAGATGTTATCGTGCTTGCAGATCCTGACATCAATTTTGATGAATATACCACTATCATTATTGCACATGCCGGCATGGGTGGGGATTTCGCATTTGCCCTTGATCCCACACCAGGAAACATTCCGTCAGCATATCTTTCCCAAACGGATTTTGCAGAATATCGAAATCTTGTAACTGATGAAGGGAATCTTACTGATCTAATTATTATCCCGGAATCACAAAACTTTCTTCAGTATAAAGAAACTCGTAGCCTCTTTGAGGATGCGGAGGATCCCTGTTTTTATCAGGTAGGACTAAATGGGACACTGGCGCTTATGCTGGGCTTTCATCTTGATCTACCACCACTCTATAATACCGAGACAGGTGTGTCCCTTGTGGGTGGTTTTGCCCTCATGGACCAGGGTTCAAATAATTTTCACGGCGTTGTCCCGGCCTATCCAGATCCTTATACACGCATTGAAAAGGGCTGGGTAACAGCCAACGAGATGCACATAGGGGATTCGGTCTCGATTCATGTCGATGATCCTCCTGTTAAAATTTCAATCAGTGTCACTGAATATTATCTCATAGAGAATCGCCAGAGAAATATACTGCATCCTAGCAGCATGCCCCTTTGGATCGATGAGGCGGGGTTTGATACGGTATCTGTAGTTTTAAGCACCGCTGGAGTTGTTCTTAATGTTGACGAGCAGCATGCTGGGTTACCAGGTAATGGACTCAATATCTGGCACATCGATGAGAATGCAAGATTCACAGCAGACAATCCAAATGGGGGACCAATACAGCTGGTGGATTTCGTCGAAGCTGATGGTGCCCAGGATATGGGACATGACACGCAGTTGCTTTTTGCTGGCTATCTGGAAACTGGGTGGTGGTTTGATCCTTGGTTTGCTGGTAATGAAGGCTGGTTTCATATCAACCGTTACGAAGATGTGATCGGAGATAGTCTTCTCAGCTTCAATTCAGCGACTTTCCCAGCAACCACTTCCAATTCAGGAGCTCCCAGTCACCTTAATATTGAGAATATTTCTAAAAATGGTACAACTATGAGCTTTACAGTCTCATCGGATAGATTGGCTGATACGGATTTTATCTCAAGCTATATTGGGTGGGGTGCAGCCTCAAACTCACTCTGGGCCTTCAATACCGACTCATCTCAGATCATTGAGACGGTCTTTGCTGAAGGGCGTCTATCCCATACTCCAAATCTCATTGTGACGCCAGCTGATATCCTTCACACAAGCAGTGACAGTACTTTTCAATTCAGGTATCCATGGGTATTTCCAAATATGGATATTGGATCCAGATTTATTGATATTGAGAGTGGTGTCTTCCATTCTCACCCGACCAAAAGCAACCCTTTTGAGATAATTGGCGGAAATAATCCACTACTAACCCTTTCATATTTTTCTGAGGACAATGGGTCCTACTATCTCGTGAAATGGTTCGAACAGCAGGGACAATTCATAAGTGAACAACTTCCTGGACCACCTGTAGCCAGATTTCAGACAACTTCGGGCATTCAGCCCTTCTACTCAAGTATTACTGGGGACCCAACTCCTGTTGGGGTTACACCATACCGTGATCCTGCTGGCGTCTTTACAGGCTTACCTGAAGAAGTGGATGTAATCTCATGGTCCAATGGTGAAAATGCTTTAATGATATCTCATCTTCCTTCTGATGAAGTTGACTACATCAGCAGTGATAAACCACTGCACATTATTCCTTTCGATGCAGATTTGGATGGATATTATGAGATCGCTCTACTTTATGAAAATTCAATTAAGATTATCAATCAAACCGGGATTGCATATAATGGTAATCCTTTCCACGTTGAACCCTATGTTGGCAATCCAATTGTTGGTTCAACCATAGATGGTCAGCCCAGTATCTTTTTACGGCACACCAATGGGTATTCTATATTCGACTATAACGGAGGTTTGTTGGATAGAGGTGTCTTGCCAGAAGTATCCACCAGTATTGATAACTACCTCAGCGCTTCAAATGGCCTGAGTCTGATTCTCAGTGGCCAGGAGCTGCTTTACTTTGAATATGATCAAACAACTGAGACCATGGCCTTCTGGTCCGATCCACAGGGTAATAGAGCAGGTGATCGAGTCGTATTGACACCCGTTGTTACCCCTGTGCCACTGCCCGCAATCCAATCCAAATCTGTTTATAATTATCCGAATCCCATAAAGGGCAGCACTACCACCATCCGTGCCTGGCTCGGGGACGTGGAGACCTGGAGCATTGAGATATTCTCCATGAATGGGGCACAAGTTGCCCATATTGAACAGGATGTACTTCAACCGAATAGCTTTAATGAATGGCTCTGGGATGCCTCAGACGTGTCTAATGGTGTTTACCTCGCACAAATTGTTGCCGGCAGTTCATCAGAGATAATCAAGATCGCCGTTATTCGATGAACACCCTGAAAACCATAATATTTCTAATCAGCACCGGAAGTGTTCTCATAGCCCAGGGATTCAACCATCCTGAATTGGAATGGAAGACCATTGAGGGTAAACACTTCATCGTTCACTATCATCAGGGGACTGAGTGGACGGCCAATGAGGCTTTGTTTGTGGCAGATGACATTTATGACGATATTACCTCCCTCTACCAATATGCACCTGAGGAGAAAACACAACTCATTATCAGGGATACCGATGATTATGCCAACGGCGGAGCCTATTATTTCGACAACAAGATTGAAATATGGGCCATGCCCTTAGATTATAATTTGAGAGGTTCGCACTATTGGCTTAGAGATGTGATTACCCACGAATTCACTCATATAATAAGTCTCCGCGCCTCAAGAAAGATGCATGGGAACGTTCCGGCAGCTTATTTGCAGGTTATCTCTTATGAACCTGAACGTCGTGAAGACGTTCTATATGGCTATCCCAATGGTATCGCTTCATATCCGATTCCCTCGGTTTCAGTTCCCATGTGGTGGGCTGAAGGTATTGCCCAATTCCAAAGTGATACCTCTCGATGGGATTGGTGGGATAGTATTCGTGATATGATTCTCCGCGATAGAATCAAATACGATAACGTGTTGACACTCAATGAGATGGATGCATTTGGTAAAGTTGGAATTGGTAATGAAAGCGTCTATGATCATGGATTCGGACTGGTCAATTATATCGGTCATGAATATGGTCAGGATATCATTCAGCGTATTACTGATCGAATCAGCGGACCATTGAATTATGGTTTTTATAAAGCTCTGGAGGCAGAGACGGGATTGCCGGCAAACCGCTTATGGTCCAACTGGGTAACCTCTCTCGCTGATAGACATACTCTTTCATATCAAGAAGGTGAACCCATCAGCCCCATTCACTTTGTGCAACGTGAGGGAGACGCGAATCACTATCCAAGATTCAATTCAACTGGCGACAAGATGGCTTATATCTCCAGTGCAGGTGAAACCTATCTCTCCAGAACCGCTTTATTTATAAAAGACAGCTCTGATAAAGCAGAAAAATTACTCCCAGGCGTTGAAGGTTTTGACTGGAGTCCTGACGCGGCACATCTTGTGTATGCCCGGAAAGAGTATTATGACGGCGGCACACCGGAAACTCGTACCTTGAATCACAGCAGCCATGGATTAAATGAGTTTGTCTCCACCAATTCAGTTTCTACCTGTGAAAAATGTCAATTGGTCATCAGTGGTTCCCGCTTTTCAGATCTCTTTATCATTCATCCTGATAGTCTTAAGGAGGAGCGCCAGATTACCTTTGGAGAAAGAGTTAAAAACCCGGACTGGTCACCGCAAGGCGATAAAATTGCCTTTGTGAATCTCCGAGATGGTACTAATAACCTCTGTTTTGCATTCCCTGAATATCCTGATAGTATTCAGCAGCTCACCTATTTTGAGCCCGGTACTCAAGTATATGGTCCAAGATGGTCACCTCGTGGTGACCAGGTAATTTTTGACTATACCTCAGGCAGCAATCGTGATATCGCTATCTATGATCTGGCTAATCAGACTGTCCAGCCTCTGCTGACAGCCGTATGGGATGAGCGTAACCCCGTCTTTAAAGACGATTCAACCATCTATTACAGCGATGATAGAACAGGTATCTTTAATATTTACGAACACAACCTACGGGATACCTCAAATTATCGCGTGACCAATGTCATCGGTGGGGCATTTCAGGCAGAATGGCATAATAATGAACTCTATTATTCACTCTACGATAGTCTGGGTTTCAATATTGCTGTACTTGATGAATCTGAATTGATACATGTCGAAACCGGTCCAGTGAGTGCTTCTTTGGACCGAATTATTGAACCAACCTGGTCACGTCATGAGCATGATTTAATTGCAGAAGAATACACGTTTCGTGCGGGTCCCTTATTTTTGCTGCCACGTCTGCAAATTGAAATGGATCAGTCGAAAAATGATATACTCGTTAAACCTGGCTTATACTTTTTCTCCGATGAGATTATTAGCAATTATTCCATGATTGGTGGATTTGGTCTTGCGCCTAATCTGGATATGGATTTGTTTCTTTCAGCTAAGTACAAAGGATTTTTACCCACACTTACGTTTGAATTTTATCAGATGGTTCGTCACACAAATGAAGAATTACTCTATTATAGTGGTGTATATCCAGCAGAGAGTGATCTCACATTTAGTCTCTCACAGGGTGTATTATCAGCTGATATACGAGTTCCACCCATTCACGCTTTAAAGATCGACATTTCAGCTTCCAATTACCGTACTGCCATCGGTTTGCATACGGTGGGACCTGCGAATTTACCAGCTGGTGGAATTAGCTATGATTACTTTAAGGGTTGGGACTGGGGTATCAAATGGGATATGTCTCGCATCAATATCAGACAGGAACGAGGCATCAATCCTTCAGGTTACAAAGCCAGTCTGTCCATCAGAGACAATCATCACAATTTCCTTGATCATTACGGCTATGATGAATCTACTGAGCGCTGGGGGAATATCTTCGGGAACTATCGCTACACGAAATTGAATGCTTCAGCGTTTTATGGATATCTCTTGCCCATGCCTGGTAATATTGTTCTATCCAATACAACTGAGCTTAATCTCATCGATAATAATGCTATCGATGATTTTTTCTGGGAATTTGGTGGGGGAATGCCTGGTTTAAAGGGGTACCCATTCTATTCAATGAAGGGTAGCCGGCGAATTATTTCCACAACAACCATGAGATTTCCTCTATTTAGGGATAACTATAGTAGGGTAGCTCACCTCACAGTCCGGGATCTTTATATAGGATTTCATGGACAATTGGGGGGCGTATGGTCGGCAGATCCTGAATTTGTGACACCCAATGATTTTTCTGCCTGGATGACCCATGAAAAAGATCAGATCTCAATAGTTCGAGATGTTGGTGTTGATCTTAGATTGTCTCTCAATTCATATTATGCCTTCCCGACTGCATTCGAGTTTGGTGCATATTATGGTCTGGACGATGTGGATTCGGAAACCAGTTCAGGTGATGTGATTCGATATGGTAAGGAATGGCGCTATTATTGGAAGGTTTTGTTTGGTTTTGACTAAGCTTAAGAAAATATTATTTATCTCTCTTGTCGGGTTTCTGATCCTCTCAACAGGGTATACTCAGGAACCACCTCAGTCTCCTGCAAAACTCAAAGTAGATAAGCAGATGCTGAAAAACTTTGTAAAATCAATGCTAATTCCCGGGTGGGGACAGCTGGAGAACGGCAATAAAGTTCGTGGCATTCTCTATGTTACGGCCGAGATAGCAGGCATCTATGGCTACAAGACAAATTATCAGGCCGGAGCAGATAAAGAGTCAGAGTTTAAATTGTTTGGAGATGAGCATTGGGATTACACGACATGGTCGTTTAGCGACAATGGTGAGACTGCTTGCGGCAATCTCAGGACACACGGAATGCAAACCTATATTGACTCAGATAATATTATCAGACCAATAAAAGATCATCATTTCTACGAAAATATCAGCAAATATCCAGAATTCGTTTGTGGTTGGGATGATATTGCTCAAAAAGATGATGAAGACTTAACACCTAATAAGCTTGCCTACATTGAAATGCGCACGCTTTCGAATGAATTGTACCGTAATGCACAGTTGGCTGGAACCCTGATCATGGTCAATCATCTCATCAGTGCTTTTGATGCAGCTCTAGGTACAGATATGACATCATTTGAATCAACTAGTTTCGATGGAAAATTCTATATTAATCCGCTGAATGTCTCAAGAGGCATCACGATGGAGGTTACATTTTGATTAAAAGCTCTACCCGAAAAAGAATTATCATTCCCGCTGTTATTATTATGGGAATATCCTTGCAGCATTGTGCCAGCGGGAAAGAAGACCTGGAAGCTTCAAACATTAGCGATACTTACCAGCGTGGTCTCGAATATTTTGAAAAAGACAACTATATCAAGGCCGAAGAAGTTTTCACCTTCATCATCTATAATGATCCAGGTGGCGCTTATGCTGACGATGCACAGTTTCAACTTGCTGAAACTTATTTCGAGAGAGAAGAGTATCTCCTGGCAATCAGTGAATATGATCGACTTATTCGTCGAATGAAAAATTCAAGCTTTGTAGAGGATGCCTTCTGGAAAAAAACAGAATCCTACTGTGAATTATCTCCTGATTACCGTTTGGAGCGAGATATGACCGATAAAGCCTTAAGATTTCTGTATGATTTTGTAGATATTTATCCAGATAGTAAGTATTCTGAACAGGCTCAAACCCGGATCATGGAAATGCGCGAAAAACTAGCCAGGAAACTGCTGGAAAGTGCCAGACTATATGATACACTACGCGAGTATGAATCGGCGATATATTACTATGACAATGTCATCAGCGACTATGGAGATACTGGTTTATATGCATCTGCCCGACTGGGTAAAGCCGGAGATATGGTTGCTCTCGGCCGCTGGTCTGAAGCCAGAGAATTGATGAACTCCATTGCGCTTAATGGTAAAAATGACCTTACTCCCAAGGAGATACTGAGAATGCGTAGCTTGGGTGAACAAGTGGTCGCAGAAACCGAATCCCCAAAGAAGTGAGTTCAAACTCTTGAAGGTCTGTCTCTTTGGCGGTACGTTCGATCCACCGCACAATGCACATTTTATCATTGCTGAGGCGATTAGAGAATCCCTGGATTTGAATAAAATTGTATTCATTCCAGCCTACAGACCTCCTCATAAGTTTGAGATCAAACCAGTTACACCAGTTGAACACAGAATTGCCATGTTGAAGCTATGCATCGATGATATTTCTCAATTTGAGTATTCTGATATTGAAATCGTGCGTGGAGGTGTGTCCTATACCATCGATACGATCCGTGAGATGAAAAAGGAAAAGAATATTTCCTCCAGTGATTTGCACTTTTTGATTGGTAGCGACAGTCTGGCCAAGTTTAAATCCTGGAAGGACTGGGAGGACATTCTTAACGAAAGTCAGGTCATTGTGGCCCGACGACCCAGATTTGAAAAATCTGATATTGATGCTGATATTATTGACAGAGTTCAGTTCTTAAATTTACCTCGAATGGAAATAAGTAGCACAGAAATAAGAGATCGGTTTCATGCAGACCGTATGACTCGCTTTTATGTTCCAACAGTTGTTTCAGAATACATTCAAAATTTCAAACTTTATGGATCAGAGTAATGGGTAACCTGATTGCTTCAATCGGTATGGGTGGCAATAGTATTGTCATCGCATTCAGTGCTGCTTTGCTCTTTTTTGGAGCGGAATGGCTTGTAAGAGGGGGTAGTCAGTTCGCTAAACAGATGGGAGTTAAGCCACTTATTGTTGGGCTTTCCATCGTGGCGTTTGGTACTTCCATGCCAGAGTTTGTGGTCAGTTTAATCGCCAATGTTTTTGAAAACTCATCCACGATAGCTATTGGTAATATTATTGGAAGCAATGTGACCAACATTGGATTGATTCTGGGGGTCAGTGGCTTGATATTTCCCATTACAATTCATTTCAAGCAAACCTATAAAGGACTCATCTTCTTATTCGGCATCAGTCTACTACTCTACGGACTTTCACTGGATGGATCGGTTTCTCGAATTGATGGATTGATTATGGTCCTCGTTCTAGTTGGTTATATCTTCTATTTATATCGACATCCTGGTGAAATACCCATCGAGGAGACTGAAGGAGAATTTAAAAGTAAGGCCAAAAATCTTCAACTGGTTCTTGCTGGAAGTATTGCACTTTCTGTGGGGGCCTGGCTCTTTGTAAAGAGTGCTGTCTGGATTGCCGAGGAATTTGATATTCCAAAGATGGTCATCGGGTTAACCATTGTCGCCGTTGGAACCAGTTTACCGGAACTAGCCACCTCTCTGGTGGCTGCTTTCAGGAAACATGGTGAAATCTCAGTTGGAAATATTATCGGCAGCAATATTTTTAATATCCTCTTTATTATGGGCGGGGTGGGATTTATTAAACCACTTGATGTCCTTGAGAGTCGGACTATTGCCGGCGAGGTAGTAAAATTATTTCCCCATGCTCAATACATCATCATGATGATGTTTGGGCTGGTCCTTATTCCACTTGGACTTCGCCATAAAATCGGTCGTCTTACTGGCACCATTCTAGTTCTCGGTTATTTTGGTTTCTATGTCTACCTTTTCTACGGCCGCTCCTGATAGGAAACTGAGCCCCATGCTTGACAAGCAGAATATACAGAAGATTCAACCATACCAACGTCTCGCTGCATATTATGACCTTCTCATGGACTATATTGACTATGACATCTGGGTAGAAGACATTGAAGCCCTGGTGGCACCATATGAACCTGGCAAAACATGGCTGGATATTTCCTGTGGTACCGGCTCTATGGCCCTCAGACTTGCACATCTCGGTATCGATATGACTGCGGTTGACCTGAGTGAGCATATGATTGATATTGCGCGTGATAAAGCCCTGACAGAAAAGCTCAATATCGATTTCAGTATTGGAAATATGGTCAATTATTCATCAAAAAAAGAATTTGATGTTATCATTAACTTGCATGATGGTCTGAACTATCTACTTGAGACCTCTGATATTGAGCTATTCCTTAAAAATACTTATGCACTTCTTAAACCTGGTGGTATTTTACTTTTCGATGTGGTTACACCTTTATTATGTCAAACTCATTTCCGTGGGTATCGTGAGATATTCAACGATGAACGAGGTGGTTACGAGAGATACACAAATTATGATCCCAATTCCCGACTAGCGGAGTCAGTGTTCACTTTGAAAACGGATAAATCAGATACTGTTGATGTTGAATCGCATATTCAAAAAGCATACGAACAAACAGATGTGGAAGGGTTCTGTGAATCCTCTGATTTTGAAGGGTGGCAGATTCTAGATGATGAAACTTTGGAGCAGACAACTTCTAAAACGGAGCGCTTTATAGTCATGCTAAGGAAAAGTGCATGATTCGATTCGAAAACGTATTCCTGAGATACGATACTGGCATATCACTACGGGATCTGGATTTTACAATCGATAAGGATGAATTTGTATATCTCTATGGAGATTCAGGAAGTGGCAAGTCCTCCATACTAAAAATGATTTACATGGATCTCTTTCCCAATACTGGAACGGTTGATGTCCTGGGTTCTGATTCCAGCAATATTAAAAGAAGAGACATTGCAAAGATTCGCCAGAGGATAGGTATGGTATTCCAGGATTTCTATCTCTTGTCAGATAGAGATATCTATTCCAATATTGCACTTCCTCTTGAGCTTCAAGGTATCAAGGCTGACGTGGTTCGGAGTAAAGTTACACTAAAAGCAGATCAGCTTGGTATTCGCTCGAGATTATCACATTATCCCCATGAACTATCTGCCGGTGAGCAGCAAAGGGTCGCTCTGGCCCGCGCAATGGTAAATGCTCCAGACATTTTGCTGGCAGATGAACCCATCGCACACCTCGATGAAAAAGCTGCGGCCGAGGTTCTTAAGTATATCTGGGAAATTCATGAGGCTGGAACCAGCGTCATTTTTGCTACTCATAATAAATCCCTCATCAAAAAAGATCCGGCCAGGGTCATGACACTGGTCTCAGGTGAGGTAGTGAAGGACAGGCAATTATGAAATTAAGCTATATCATCAGAGAGGGGATTATTGGCATCAAACGATCCCGTATGCCTTTTATGATATCTGTTTTCTCAGTAACGATTGCACTACTGGTTGTCGGTCTGGGCGTGTTGGCCGTTGACAATAGCTTACAATTTCTCGGTGAATTTCAGGCAGATTATGATCTTGAGATATTTTTGGAAAATGAAGCGACTGCATATCAAAAACATGAATTGGCAGCCATCGTTAAGGATTATCCAGGTATTTTCAGGATGGATTACTTGTCAAAGGAAGATGCAGCGGCCCTCTATAATGCCGAGTTTGGTGAAGATGTGCTTTCCCTACTGGATGATAATCCATTGCCCAGCTCATTTCGTATCACCTTTGAAGAAGATCACCGTTCTGCCGACTATATTTTGTCATTTATTCAGAACATGAATGAATTGGATGGGGTGGATGAAGTCATATTTAAGAAGGATCTTTTCAACCGGGTCCAGGGTATTATGCAACTGGTTTACACCGTGGCAACCATCACCTTATTTCTAATTATTTTATCCACAGTCTTTCTCACCGCAAGCAATCTTCGCTTGATGATACTGGCTAGATACGAATTTATAGAAACAGTGCGACTTCTAGGTGCCAGTGATTTCCTGGTTAAAGCACCTTTCTTTCTCGAAGGTGGAATTCTCGGTTTCCTTGGAGCATCTCTGTCTGTACTCCTGATCATTCTGGCAGAATACGGCATCAAATATTACATCCATCTCGATCTACCTGTAAAGATAATGGATCATCCAGAACTGATTTTGGGTCTTATTCTATTTGGAGTTAGCCTTTCCTCATTAGGCGTTTTAAAAGCGGTCAGAAAAATGCTCCGCTTCGTTGCCTAAATTCACCGATTCTTGATTAATAAGCAAATCCTTCCAAGCCTTATATACCAACTCTTTACACATTTAAAATGTTGTATTAATTAGGACCGAAAATTATTATGTTCGGTTATGAATCGAATGACTAGACAAGCGCTTCTGGAACTCAAAGAACGAGAAGAAAAAGTCCTTAAATGGCTGGTAAGGGATTATGCCGTAAACGGCCACCCAGTAGGCTCTTCACGTCTGGTCGCCATGGATTATTTTAAAGTGGGTTCAGCAACACTTCGTCATGTTTTGAGTGATCTTGAAGTAGGGGGCTATTTATTACAGCCTCATACATCTGCTGGACGTATTCCTACTGATAAGGGCTACCGATACTTTGTAGATAGGCTTATGGAGCCTGGCCAGCCAGAACAGCATGTCACCAAAGATTATGAATCTGGCCTGGATAATCTCAGTAGAGATCTTGATAGATTGATCAAGAATACCGCTCAGTTCTTGGGAGATATGTCCCACGCACTCGTACTGATGTCACGTCCTCAGGAACGGGCAACTCGGATTAGATCAATTGCCCTGCATGAGCTGGACAAAGATTCAGTTCTGCTTATTGTGCATATGTCGCTTGAGCAGGTCAAAACGGTTGCCTTCGAATTGGAAAGTAAGCTCTCCCGGATCATGATGCAGGAAGCTGAAAATATTCTGAATGATTTATTCGCTGGTCGCGAGATTGATGAAGTTCAACTACAGGTTGAACAGGGAGCCGATGAGTCAGTGCGTAAAAATCCCATCATTGATCAGATTTTAAAGAGTTTTAATACCGTGCTGGATTCCAATACCAACCATGATTATAGGACTTACGGTACACACCAGCTATTACACTATCCTGAAATTGCAGAACCTGCAAAATTAGAATTTCTATTGGAAGCTATTGAGACTGATACTCTCCAGAGATACTTACCTGCTCCATTATACAACGGGAAACCTAGCGTCTTTATCGGTGGTGAATTAGGACAGACATTCTTTCAGAATATGTCACTTATCTCAATTGCCTATAAGGGTAATAATTGTAGTGGTGAGATTCATATTTTAGGTCCCACACGCATGGAATATGAACGGATCATTGGACTTGCAGAATTTACTGCAGATAAAATTGAAACATTAATTAACACAAAATACACAAAGTGAAATGACTGATAAAACAACAAAGAAGAAGAAGACGAAGCCAAAGAAGGCCGCTCCTAAGCCTAAGCTAAGTACTAAAGAGAAAGCACTCACCAAAAAGATTGACAAACTCGAAGAAACGGTAGATCAACTCACGGATGAACTTGTTGATCAACAACTACGCGTGCAAGCAGCAGAAGAAAAAATGCTACGCGTGGTTGCCGAATACGAGAATGGGAAAAAAAGAGTTGAGAGAGAGAAGGAACGTTCCTTAACCTTTGCCAAGGATCGTGTACTCATGGGACTCTTCCCAATTATTGATAATCTTGAGCGATCTGCCCAATATGAGAAGGATGAGACCGATGCAGAAGCTTCATCCAAAGGAATTACTCTGGTTTTAGATCAGATTCAAAAATATTTGAAAGATACTGACGATGTTGAGGCCTACGATCCTACGGGAGAGACTTTCGATCCTGAACTACATGAGGCGATGGCCATGCAACCATCTGAGGAATATGATTCCGGTATCATCATTCAGGTCTTTGAAAAGGGCTACAAATCGGGCGACCGTGTGCTTAGAGCCGCAAAAGTAGTGGTAAGTCAATAATTATGGCAAAACGCGATTACTATGAAGTGCTTGGTCTATCCAAAGGGGCCAATAAAGCAGATGTAAAAAAATCTTACCGCCAGATTGCGATGAAGTATCATCCTGACAAAAATCCCGGCGATAAAGAAGCTGAAGCAAAATTTAAAGAAGCGGCTGAAGCATACTCAGTCTTAAATGACGAGCAGAAAAAAGCTCACTACGATCAATTCGGTCATGCTCCTGAAGGAGGAATGGGCGGTAGTCCGTTTGACGGTTTTGGTGGGGGTGGTTTTGGTGTTGATCTGTCCGATGCGCTACGAATCTTTATGGATGGATTCGGCGGTGGCGGAGGGGGTGGCTTTGGAGATATATTTGGTGGTGGAGGTGGATCTCGCTCCCGGGGACGTGCCAGAGGTTCAGATCTTAAAATAAAATTGCCACTTACACTTGAAGAAATTGCTGCTGGTGTTACCAAGAAGATGAAAGTCAAACGATTTGAATCTTGCAACGATTGTGATGGCTCCGGTGCTCGGGATAAAGCCAGTAAAACAACTTGCTCAGTCTGTCATGGACGAGGAGAAGTTCAACAGGTTTCCCGATCAATGTTTGGTCAATTTGTAAATATTCAACCTTGTTCAAATTGTGATGGTACTGGTGAGATCATCGCTCACCCATGTAAGACCTGTAATGGTGATGGAAGAGCACGGAAAGAATCGGTTGTATCGGCCAAAATTCCAGCTGGTGTTCATGCAGGCAATTACATGACCCTCAAAGGTGAAGGCAATTCAGCCAGACGCGGTGGACAGCACGGCGACTTGATTGTTCTAATTGATGAAAAAGAACATGACTTATTCATTCGAGATGAGGACAATATCTATCTTGAACTGGGTATTAATATTGCCCAAGCTGTTACAGGCACAGAATTGGAAATCCCAACGCTGACGGGCAAAGTCAATTTGAAGATCCCTGCTGGTTCTCAGTCAGGGAAACTCCTGAGATTAAGGGGCAAGGGTATTCCACGTATTAATAGCCATATGGTTGGTGATCAAATGGTAAAGATTCAGATCGAAACACCTGTCAAGCCCAGCAAAGAAGAGAAAGCGCTGTATAAACAGCTCGCTGACTATTACAGTGGACAAAAAAGCAAGGGCAACAAGAGTAGTATCTTTAGAAAAATAAAATCCTTACTATGATGAGGCAGGAAACTTGCTAAATTTTACCCGCCAGGAACGAATCGTAATTTACTTTTTAGTTGTCACACTGGGAGTAGGCGCGGTTCTAAGGCTGGTTAGAAATCAGCATCTTGAAAATCAGTTAGCTCCGAATCGCTTTTACGAAGAAGAGCAGCAATTCAAAAAGATTGCAGAGCAGATTAATTCTGACTCGATCCAGTTTGTTGACAAAGCCATTTCAACTCCTGACTCTACGATAATTGATATGTCGTCAGAAGTGAGCGTAGGTGGAGTCAAACTTGTTAATTTGAATACGGCTGGAATAAGTGAACTTGCTGAACTGCCAGGTATTGGCCCAGCCAAAGCAAAAAGAATTAAAGCTTATACGGATCAAAATGGTCCATTTAAGAATAAATCTGATATTATCCTCGTTAAGGGGATCGGAGAAAAAATATATACCCGTCTTGAGGGTTTAGTTACGACAGAGTAGTCGAGGAGGACTCGTGATTAAAGATGTTTTCGCTAACCACAGAACCAATTCAATAATAATTATTGTTCTGATCGCACTGTTTATCAGTGTGATATATCTTCCTAAGACTATCTGGGATTATGAAGCCGAACTCCGTGATGCGGCTAGATTTCGGATGAATGCTGTAAGTCTTGCTGAAAAACTGCATTATCAATTGGTTAAAGAGTATACGACAGATCCTGATCAACTTTTACTCGTAGTTAACAGTGTCAAAGACAGCCTGCTTGCGGCAACCATGGATACCAATTATAGCTATTATGGTATCCAGAGAATACCCCTGGCTCCCAAATCCATTTCAGTCAACTATTCTGATGAATACAAAAAATTATACACTGAGTTGCATCTTGAGCTATTCAAAACCCTCGAGCCCAACCACAATATGGATCCAAATTCTATTAACCTCGTTCTTGATAGTATTAAAACTCTCTTTGATGCAGGTAACTACGTTGGTGACCAAAGTATGGAAATTGATAGTGTAAATTTGAACTTCACTGTTTCTGACAAGTTCGATATTTTATATCAGAATATTAAGACTTCTATGTTCAATGCACTTACCACGAGTTACACAAAATATCCATCCTTCTCTAATCCTCTGGTTGATGCAGTCATGGATAGCATCGCGAAAAATCCAGAACTTTCAGGTCGTACTGAGTTTCGCGGTATCTATGATGGCGATGTAAGGGTTGATTTCATCATTCCTGCTACTTTCGAGGAAACTATGGCGAAAACTCTGGAAACATTAAAGAAACCATTTGTATTTGATTCATATGATTCAGCTACATATGGTGACACACTTTATGATATGGCACTGGCAGAGTTCCTTTTAGTAAACGATACTCTGGAAACCATGCCTGACTATATGGCCCTGATGTATTCTGACACAAGTGGTATTGAAATTGAGATCCCCGTTGAAGTCAAAGTAGGGGATATGGAAGCCGCCCTTGCAAAACGCAGGAACAACTTATACAAACGCTTAACCGGGTATTCTGAACCAAGTCCTTACATTGCTGAGCAGGTCATAGCTGTCGCCCTGGATTCTATGGACAGCCCCAATGCTGGATTGGACTCAATCCATTTGGATATAGACTTAACAGAGGCTGTATTTAACATTAACGTTCACACTAATGTTTCAGAATATTTTCATAAAGTGAGTCTGGAACAAGCCTACTATAAATCTGTTGTGAATATGAGTGATCTGGACTGGGAAAAAGCTGCGGTTGAAGTGGTGGAGTATGTGGCTGCAAGACTTATTAAAAAATATGATTTTCTGAAATGGCAAGTCGTTGAAGTCGAGACTGATACATTTAATGTGAATGTTTACGACGAATTCTTGCGTAAGTACGATGATATGAATTTAAAACTGGCCGAGAAACTCACTGGTGAATTCATTAATGTACACACGCAGGCCGGTGAGATTGTCGGAATTGCAGAGCATATGGCAGGTGTCGATACACTTGACTGGCATGGTGAACAGGTAATAGAATTCGCCGCTGATACATTGCTGGTAGATGTCTTCCCAAGCTACCTATCTGAATATGATACCACATTCACCATAGCCCGTGATACTGTCGTGCAAATTGATGATAGTACCTTTAATGGTGTCTGGTATAGAAACAAGGTTGGCGTGTCCCAGGATTTCTCCCTCGATTCATTGCCCTTCCTGACCCCATTGGCTAATTCCGACTATCGTTATGATTTCAATGGTACCGATAGCGTACTGTCAATGAATATCCTGGAAAAAAGTGATACTGCCTACGTAGAGAAAGTCTTTTTCGGCATAGATAAATTCATCCTTGTTTTTGCTGGAGATAGCCTGCTCGAAAATTTATTCCAGATTGTTGACAGTTATGCTGAGTTTGACTCTATTCAGATTGATAGTCTCAGTATTGTCTCTGATGAATTTGTTGCCGGAGACAATGAAAAGGATCTCTTCATGGGGAAAGATTCCTTTGGTGGCTGGGTTGATACGACAATCAATAAAAAATACATCAAGAAGCAACTATTCTCTCACTATCTGTTTGATTCTGCGCTGACACAATGTACAGTAACAGAATTACCATATCGCATTACTGTGAGAAATAATGTGAATCTGAGCATTGAGTCCCCAATAGCACATCCAATTGAAACCAGACGATATGTTTTCTTTACCCAGATTGATTCAACCCACGGTAGTCTGGTTGACGGTGAGGAGAGCTGGGCCAAGTAATAGGCTAACACATTATGCTGGCAATTCACATATCTCGAAGTACTATTAAATTTGCTCAACTGGTGAATTTTAAAGGCACACCATTTATCGAGAGTCTTGGTAAAGTTAGTTTGAGTGAGGAATTTCAGAACCCAGACATGACGAATACTCACGTCATCATGGCTTTGGCTGAGAAAATCTCTTCCATTCGAAATTCTACCGATTTTCCAGATACAACTACCCATCTTGTCATCGATAGCGACTGGTTTCCACTTGGAATTCATCCCGTAGATGGGGCTTTGACCGGGAATGATCTAAATAAATATCTCAATTGGTATATGAAAGAGATGCTGGAAGGATCAGTTTCTCAATATTCTATGGTTCACCAGGAACTTAATCGATCTTCAGCCAAGGCGACTCAATATCTCTCTATGGCCATCCCTCAATCTTTTGACTCATGGGTAGAACGGATTTTCGGACCTTCCGAATTAGAATTAAAGAAGGTCATTACCGAGATGGAAGCCGTTGGCAATATCCTAACCGCCACCAAGCTCCTTGATTTTGAAGGTGGAATTCAAGTCGTCTTGGAAAATCGTGAAAATACGATTAACTGTCAAATGTACCAAAACCAGGAATTTTCAGGACTTTTTCATGGGTCACTGAATTGGGATTACAAAATTACACTAGATCATGTCCGGGGGGATGCCAGCCTTATTCAACTTGTGAAGGAAGCCATCGAGAGAGCGATTAAAGGCAAACGCGATCCTGATAATGTAATTACGAATTTATTCTACTTCTCTTCCACTGGTGATCCATCTCTGCTGAGCAACCTGGAAAATTATGAAGTGAGTTGCCAACCGCTTAAGCTTGGTAATCATTTTAATTTTAAAGATCCGGATACTGAGAATGTTGATGAATATGCAGCTGTCCTCGGTGCTCTGAATGTAGAAATACAGGAGCGCTTCAGTGAAAATTGATCTTAGAAAAGACCGAGGAATTCTTGAACCCAGGAAGTTTCTGGCTGATGAATCCTCAACCCCTGAGCTATCTGAAGATGAACTTATTGCTGAAACCATGCGTAGACGCCGTACAGCGCACAAACCGGATACTCATGATGAAGAGAACATCGAGAGCGAAACAACTGAACCGCAGGCCAAATCAAAGGCCGGGAAAAAGAAAAAAGACAGCAAAAGAAATCCCCTGCGTGAATTTATTCTCTTGATCCTGATGGTTTCAATAACTGCATATTATCTACATGATAAAGGGATATTATTTTCTACCATCGATATGGCCGAGGAATATGTATACGACCTCTTAGGCATAGATCCCGTTCTCCCAATAGAGGATGACACAGAGCTTGACCAGTATGATGAGTATTTTTCTGGAGATTCTTTGGTCATCGATGATGTGACTTCAGAAGAAGTGCTGCCAGATGAAGTCTTTAATGAACTCATGCCAATGACTGAGGACATCGCAGCTCTGGCAGATTCAATTGCCAGTGCCAAACCAGAATCTTTGCATGTCCAATTACCTGGTGGAAGAGACACGGTTATTGTATATCAGGAGTTCACACAGGTTTCCGAAGAAGTCGTTAATCTTACAGATGATGATATTTCCATCATAAACAATCGCTCTCTGTTACTCATGGTTACAGAAATGGTTAGTAATTTCCCGATTGAATATGGCTCTGGGCATCTATTTCTAAAGAGAGATGCTCTCTCAATGACTGCCCCTCGGGGTGGTGAATGGGTCGCAGAAATGAAATCCACTCTGGATAAATTCGTGCTGGGCTCCTACAATGAGGACTATAGCTCGGGTACAGCAAATATTTCCAGCAAATTTGAGATTATCATGAATGCTGAAAAAGATTTTCAAGGTCAATCCTTTGATGCCATGCGGCTGTTAGATATTCTGGCAAACCCATTTACCGAATATTTAGAGGAAATTGTCATTGATCCTGTTCGTCAGACGGACGATAATCCTGTTCAGATTGTATTCTCAGGTTCTGCTCAGGAAATTCAGTATATCCTTTCATCATGGTCTGAATCACGGAGCAATTACCTCATCGGATCAATTGATATTGATTTTCAAAGTGAAACTCTCGTTCTCACATTCAGCGTCACCTTTTTTAATTACTCACCATGACCCGCATTATAGCCGGGGAGTGGAGGGGACATCCGCTACCCAAGCTTAAGTCAGGGTCGGTTAGACCGACGACGGATCGCGCTCGTACCATATTATTTGACACCTTGCGGGATGTAATGGACTTGAATGTATTGGATCTATACAGTGGCACTGGTGCTTTAGGGTTCGAAGCACTGAGTCGTGGGGCTGCTACCCTGGTATCAATCGACAGAGATAGTAAATATATCAATGAACAGAAACTCTGGATGAGGGATCGCCAAAAATATTTCAAGGCATATGTTGGAGATGTTCAGGGAGTACTCAGAAAATTGAATCAAAAATTTGATCTGATCCTCGCAGACCCGCCGTATGCAGAGAAACTTTCTTCAACAATAATGCATCTAATTGAGGCACATAGTGCTGAGAATGCTTATTTTGTCTATGAATCTGCCAGAAGAGATGAAATCACTCTTGACTCAGATAAATTCAAATTGCTAAAAGAAAAAGTGGTTGCAGAAACAAGAATTCAAATATATAAGGCGCACTGAAATGAAAAAGCGATTAGCCATATACCCAGGTACTTTTGATCCAATCACTCTGGGTCATCTCGACATTATTGAAAGAGCCGTTTCTGTTTTCGATGAAGTCGTGGTAGCAGTTGGAAGGAATATAGGTAAAAAACCTTTATTCACTGTTGAAGAACGTATGGAAATGATCGAAAGGACGACTGCCCACCTTGAAAATGTCAAAGTAACCTATTTTGATGGTCTCATCGTTGATTATGCCCGCAAATTGAAAGCGGTTGCCATGATCAGAGGCTTGAGAGCTATGTCAGACTTTGAATTTGAGTTTCAGATGGCCCTCGTGAATAGAACTTTGTATCCTGATCTGGTTCAAGTATTTCTGATGCCCCATGAAGCCTACACGCATTTGAATTCAACCATTGTCAGAGAAGTATCAAGTTTTGGTGGTGATATCAGTTCTTTTGTCACACCATACGTCGCTGAAGTTCTTCATGAAAAGTTCCACATAAATACTTAAGATTAAGGTTTAAGATAATGCCCACATATGAATATGAATGCCTGAGTTGTGGTAATCATTTCGATGCTTTCCAGAAAATGTCTGATTCTCATTTGGAGAAGTGTGTCCATTGCAAAGGAAGTGTCAGGAGAATCATTAGTGGTGGTAGTGGACTTATTTTTAAAGGGTCTGGATTTTACATCACCGACTATGCCAAAGGAAAAGCAGAGAAAACTGAAACCGTAAAATCCAAAAAGAAATCTGCTACTTCAACATCATCTGAATCCAAAGCTACCAAAGCCTCCAGCACCAAGGATAAATAGCTCGAGCCTGATTAGCAGTCTGCTGGTAAAAGCCTTCCCCGTACATCAACTTTTAAAAAACTTAGCCTAAATCTCAAAATTGTCAGGAACTGTCACGTTCTTCGGGATAATGATGATACCATCCTTTATTGTGATTATGTCACTGCTGAACTCTTTGAGGTTATCCTTGTTAGTCAATTTAACATTCTTACCTATGCGTACATTCTTATCTGCGATGACATTGGATAGAATAGAATTTTCACCGACTCCCATTGGAATGATAGACTGTGATTCGTCATTGTCATATAGATCAGCCCCCATGAAGTAGGTTCGATCAAGTTTAACACCATCTCCAATTATACTTCGAATACCGATAATTGAATCCTTGAGCTGAGCATTACCAACCTTGCAGCCTTCAGAAATGATTGAGTGGTCAATTTTAGCTCCACGAATCTCACTGCCAGGTAAGAACCTTTGTCGTGTATAGACTGGATTCTCTTCGTTGTAAAAAGTAAAATTTGGATTCTCTTTTGTCAGCGCAATGCTCGACTCAAAGAATGTTCGAATTGTCCCAATATCTTCCCAATAACCCTTAAATCTGAAGGCAGTAGTTTTGAGGGTATTAATGGCGTGGGGGATGATATTTTTACCGAAATCATCGCCTTGAATTTTTAATACTTCAGTAAGTACTTCTTTATTGAAAATATATATACCCATGGAAGCCAATACTTTTTTCTCGCCATCCATGATATCCGCTAATTCCTCAATGAGTTCATCAGACTGTGGTTTTTCAACAAATCTGGTAATCTCGTCATCACTATTGGCTTTTAAAATGCCCAGTTCAGGAGCAGTAGAGCAAGGCATGGGTCTAACACCTACGGATACATCAGCTCCAGTAGCAAGATGATGATCAAAAAACTCGGAATAATCCATTTTATAGAGATGATCACCAGCTAAAATGATATAATGAGTGGCATTCATCTGCTCGAATCTATCCCAATAAGATCTCACAGCATCAGCTGTGCCCTGGAACCAATCTTTGTTCTTAGCTGTTTGCTGGGCAGCCAATATTTCAATGTCACCACCAGAATAGATATCAAATTTGTAGGTACGGGAGATGTGTCGATGTAAGGATGTGGTATTGAATTGAGTCAATACGTGTATGAGGTTAATCCCGGAGTTAATGCAGTTGCTAATAGGGACATCAATCAAGCGATATTTACCCCCAATATGTACCGCTGGTTTTGCTCGATAGGAAGTCAGAGGGGCCAATCTTTCTCCACGCCCACCACCAAGGATAATAGCTCCCAAACGCACTTCAGATATTTTCACTCGAACCTCCAATTAAAAGATTATATAAATGTAAATATTGCTTGGCGGATTGATCCCATGAAAAATCCATTAACATGGCTCTATGCATGAGTGTCATCCAATCTGACTCTGAATGATATACCTTGAGAGCCAGTTCCATTGATTTTCGCAGCTCGTTGATAGCATAAGGCTCAAAGACAAATCCTGTCCCTGAATCTGATGTCCATGCATCAACAGTATCACCGAGACCGCCTGTACTATGGACGATTGGAATAGTACCATATCGTAAACTGTAGAGTTGATTCAATCCACAGGGCTCAAATCTACTGGGCATAAGAAACATATCAGAACCCGCCTCAATCAAATGGGCCAGTGGTTCATTAAATCCATCATCAAATGCAATATGTTGTGGATGACGTTTACTCGCTTTTTGCAGTTGATCAGAAATTTCAGGACTTCCAGATCCAAGAAAAATAAATTTTGCTCCCAACTCAACGAATTCGTCCAGCAGTTCAATAATTAAGGGGAAACCCTTATTCTCAACCAATCGTGAAATGGATCCCAGAAGGGGCGCATCCATATCTGGAGATAGCCCAACTTTTGTCAATAATGCTGCTTTATTTTTTCTTTTTCCCGCAAGATCATCTTTTGAAAAATGAAATGGGGTAAATTGATCATGTTCGGGGGACCAATACTCAGTATCAATCCCATTCACAATCCCATAGAAATTAGACTCTACAGCCTGTATTCTCGTAAGGCTATACTCATCCACATTCACACCTGCCAGGAGCTCCAGAGCGTATCCTGGGCTCACTGTGGTCACAATATCACTATGATCAATCCCTTCCAGAAGAGCACTGTAATTATCCAATTGGGTTTTTGTAAGGAGCGGACCAGTTGATTTGGGTAGTAAACTTATCTCTTGTGTAGAGAAATGACCATGGTATAGAAAATTGTGAATGGTAAAAATGGTTTTAACTTTTAAGTGCATGGCCTTCATCATAAGGGGTAGAAGTCCAGTATGATGATCATTACAATGCAAAATATCTGTAGGGAGTGTTCCTGATGAAATCAGATCCAACACTACCAATTGAAAAAAGAAATATCGTAGATTATTGTCTGCAAACCCTTCACCGTCTGATTCTGTGTAGATACCATCACGTCCAAAAAAGCGATCACATCTAATAAATCCTATTTGAGTAATTTGATCAACGTCAGTGGTTTGATACAGTGAATAGGGGGCGACCTTATCACCTAAAGCAACTTTACCACGAATGGTGGTAGGGTGAATGTCATATTTATTTTGGTCAATTTCTCCGTACAGCGGTGTAAGAACCTGAACCGAGTTTACATAAGGAGCCATTGCCTGGGGCAGACTTCCAGCGACATCAGCCAGACCACCAGCCTTGGAGTAAGGCGCAACTTCAGCTGAAGCGAAGACTATGTTCATCTTAATTATGACTTACTAGGATATTACATATAATGGGCAAATGGTCAGAATATCCACCATGATAATTACTACTACGATACATCCGGTAAGGCCAGCCTTTGTACCTTCCGTCTTTTTCAATGAGATAAGCAGGCATAAAAGTCTGTGTGGATTCGAATGCCCAATCAAAATTCTTTTTGTCCCGCATACCAGCTGAAATGATAATTTGATCCAGTACTGTCCATTTGCCTCGGTACATACAGGTTCCGGCATCAGGGTTTTTATCTAACGACCAGGTTGTATTAACCAGGTCACCTGGATAGGAATGGGGACCTGCTTCATGAGCTCTGAGGATATCATATAATGAGGGATCATCTGGATAATCATTAAAATCACCCATGATTAAAATATCTGCCTGAGGATTCTTTAAAAGAATTTGATCTATGCGAATTCGTAGCGTACTGGCAGCGCTTCGACGGAGCGGATCTGTTTTTTTCTGACCTCCCCAGCGAGAAGGCCAGTGATTAACAAAGACGTAGAGCGTTTTGCTCTCATCGGTATTGTTAAAACTAAATTCAGTCTCAACAATATCTCTGGTTTTCTCATCTCCCGCCAGATAAATGGGGTGGAACTGAATGTTCCTGGCAGTGACCAGGCTGGGATCATAAAGCAAAGCACAGTCAATGCCCCGTTCATCAGGAGATTCCTTGTGAACCATCTTCATTCCACGTTTTATGAAATCTTCATTTAAACGATTCAAAACGAATTTATTTTCAATCTCTGCCAGACCCAATATGGCAAGATCATTGGACCTATCAATATCATGGATAACCCTGGATAGATCCTGGAACTTTTTTGTCAGTCTTTCTTCAGTCCATTGATATTTACCGGAGGGAGTAAAATCGTCATCCCGGATATGAGCTGCATTCGTAGTATCGAATAGATTCTCTATATTCCAGAATGCAGCTTTAAATTGACTTTGAGCAAACAGCCCACTCGACCCTATGATAACGATTAGTGAGAGGAAGAGAAGGCGCACTTTAGGTTCTACATTTCTTTTTCAGCGCGGAGCTCACGACCCTCAACAAATAGACCTGATTCAGCCAGATCTTGTGTCATATAAACGACACCATCTTCATCGTGGGGTTCGGCATATGATGCATGAACAGATTTCAAGCCGCCCAGCCATCCTCGCTTATCAGAAAGATACACGAGATCTCCCTGATTTGCTTTCATCAGAGACATATCATTATTTGAAAAACGCATCATACTTTCATCACTTTCAATCAGTTTCCAATGGACGAGTACGTTTTCACCTTCTTGATCATTTGGCTCACTGCCTTTAAATTGCTTTCGAGCTATCTGAATAGAACTTGCTGTTAATCCTAGCGTGTTCACATCCTGATCATATTTGACAAAGTATGTCACGACCAATGGAACAAAAAGAATGACACCAAAAGCTGCAAAGAGTTGGATTGTCATTCCAGCAATTCCGAACAGCACTATTCCAAACAATAGAATAGCAAGTCCAAGCAATCCATTCATAGTCATTTTGCTATTGGCCATACTTCGAATGTTCGAGATGAGACTAAGTTGGAACTGAGTAGTATAAGCTGCCAGGAGTCCAACGCCCCCACATACTAATGTATTGTAAAGGGCTCGGATGTAAGAATAGGGGTGAGCTTCATTCATTTCAATGCCATGGTCAAAAGGAGCAATTAATATTCCCGGAAATCTCGCCCCAAGTATCATCAAAGCTACACCACCCACAAAGGTGGTAATAACAGCTGATGCCGTAAATCGCTTCCAGAATACTCCAAGGAATATTCCTACGACCAGAGGTGGGGTCAAGGTTGAGTGGAAAAATCCATGAGCTTCGTAAACGGTTGGGAAGTTTTTAAAAGCCAGTACAGCTAAAACGCCCAGTGTGGTGACAGCGATAGATGCATAACGTGCTGCCCTCAGTTCACGTCTATCACTTTCAGCAACTGTTCCTGTAGCCTTCTTAAGAAACTGCCTTATAGGACGATACACATCATTGATATAAATGGCAGCCGTAGCATTAATTAACGTATCGACAGTACTCATTAAGGCAGCCGTCAGAGCAGCCATAATGAATCCGAACATTCCAGGACTGGCAATGATATTTGCAACCACTACAAAAATTTGGTCCGGTGAAACAGAGGGACTTACAACCTCTGGACTGGCGATTGATATTGCCTTGCCAACCCAGCCTGCATTACCAACTACGATGGCTGATATTGGCAGGACGAAGAGAATATTGATTCCAGCAGCTTTGCGACCTTCATTTACATTTTTACAGGCCATAAAGCGCATGATAAGTCCTTGATTCATAAATAAGAACCCAATAGATCCGGCGATGGCATCCTGCCAGAATATTCCCACAAAATTGAAATTGGAGGGTTGATTAAAGTCCGCCATGGGGAGTTTCCACTCCGTAGGCAGAAGATTCCAGAAGATATCAAACCCGCCCAAATAGGTAATGCCAAAGAAGAAGAGTAGTAATCCTGCAAAAAGGAGGATAAAGCCTTGTAAAAGGTCGGTAAAAATAACGGCAGTTTGTCCGCCAAATGTAATATAAATACCCGTAATTATCGCAATGACAATGATGGCGCCCATGAGAGTAATGGGTATGGTCATTCCAAAGAATACAAATGCGCTGGGTAACATGGGAATGACAGCCTTGCCAAGAGTAAGGAAGCCTATACCAATATATCCGATCATGTAGAGCAATAAGAGAATAGTCGCGATAAATCGTGATGATGGACTGAATCTCTTCTCAAAATATTCAGGAATGGATCGTACTTTTGAATAGACGATAATTGGTAGCCAGCCAAACATGAAGAAGGCAATAAAAAACCAGTCATTCAGGTAAGTCATTGAGGAAGAAATTCCGTGCTCAAAACCCTTAGCTGAATATTTTACAAAACTATGACTTCCTACTCCAGTAGCGACAATAGACATGGTAATCAGCCACCAGGAGAATCGACGACCGCCAAAGAAAAAATCTGATGTGTTCTTAGTATATCGTCCGAAATAGCTACCAAAAAGCATAATGGCCATGAAATAGACCACCATAACAATCCAATCAGTGGTAGTTCCGATGCTATGAAAGGTCTGCATTATGCCCTCGCTCCTTTTCCAAATCTTAGAGTTACAACAATAAATACTGCAACCATAGCTAACAGGGTATAGAGTACAGTATAGGGAGAGATGGTTCCTAGGGCAGCCCACGTCATTAATGCGTGCATGGTAAAGTACCAGACAAAACCAAAGATTAAAATCCACATCCACTTTTTATGTTTGGGACGTTTCAGGTCACACGAACCGGCTTTCATGGTGATGATGATTCCTGCGATGAATAGGATTCCTCCTAGACCATACAGGTAGATGAAAGGAAGCCAGGAATGTGAAAATAGGTTCATATTTACTCCTTTGATATGAGAAAACAAAATAATTTGCTCTGTACTAAATCAAACTGAAATCGGGGCGGCATATTCGTTAATATCGTCATTTTATGGGATCATTCCATTCACAAAATTGAAACCGAATTCTCAATCAGAATGAACTTTCCAACAGTGTCGTGGTGACTATTATATAACGATGAATAGTAGAGCAAAAAAGGTCGCCTTTCATACACTCGGATGTAAGCTCAATTACGCCGAAACATCAACCATTGGTCGGCAATTCACAGCAGCTGGATATGAAAAGATCGACTTTAATCAAGCGGCTGATCTCTATGTTATCAATACCTGTTCAGTAACTGAGAATGCTGACCGCGAGTTTCGTAAGATTGTGAACAAAGCGAAAAGACAGGCGCCTGAATCAAAAGTAGCTGTCATTGGCTGTTATGCGCAGTTGCGCCCAGAAAATATTGTCGCAACATCCAAGGTAGATGTTGTACTGGGGATGAAGGAAAAATTTAATCTTCTTCAGCATCTTGATTTTGATTCCCCCCGAAAAACTCCCCTGATTATTCAAGACACAGCGATTGATGAATTGCATGGTTGCACGCCATCCTATTCTGTTGGCGATAGAACTCGATCATTTTTAAAAATACAGGATGGATGTGATTACCCATGTACCTATTGTACTATCCCATTGGCCAGGGGGAAAAGTCGCAGCATTGATCCTGAGATACTGGTCAATCAGGCTCACGAAATTGCGGCTCAAGGCGTCAAGGAGATTGTTCTCACAGGCGTAAATGTCGGTGACTACCGATTTGGGTCGGATTTAGCGCTTATCGATCTATTGAAAAGGTTGGATGTTGTAGAAGGTATTGACCGCATCAGAATCTCATCTATAGAACCAAACTTACTTACGGATGAGATTATCGACTTTGTCTCAAAATCAAAAAGCATCCTGCCACACTTTCATATTCCGCTACAGGCTGGCTCAGATAAAATACTGAGTCTTATGAAACGGAGATATGGTGTTGAACTGTACAAAGACCGGATTAAAGCCGTGAGATCAGTTATGCCTGATGCGGGCATAGGTGTGGATGTTATCGTTGGATTCCCAGGTGAGGGTGCAGTTGAATTCCAGGAGACCTACGACCTAATAGAATCATTAGATATTTCTTATCTCCATGTTTTTACCTATTCAGAGAGACCAAATACCGATGCTATCAAAATGTCTGGTAAAGTAGGCATGAGGGATCGAAAAGATAGAAACAAGCGCTTGACACAGCTTTCAGAGAAAAAGCGTCAGACCTTTGCTCTGCGACAACTAAATCAGTCAAAGCAGGTCCTGCTTGAGAGTTCTAATGAAGGGATTCTGACTGGAATGACAGAAAATTACCTGAAAGTCCATATTAGCAGTAGTTCAGAAGCATTGTTGAATAGCATTGTAGCTGTTGAGCTCACAGGTTTACAAAACTCAAAAATATTAGCTTCAATATCTACCTGAACTTCTAGGTAAAGAATAAAAAAAAAGAGACAGCAAAGGCTGTCTCTTTTTTTTTGTTAATTGGTGCTGGATTTAAACTGTTTTTGTTGCAGGCTTTATTTGTGACATGATGACTGCAGCTACTAAACAGAGTATTCCACAAATGGTGAAGGCCAATGGGAAGTTACCCATGTCTCCTAGCCAGCCACCCATGATTGGACCAAGTATTCCACCAAAACCATAGGCTAAAAATACCCATCCATAATTCTGTCCGATAAACTTACTACCAAATGTATCAGCTGTGATAGTTGGGAAGAGCGAAAAATTTCCGCCAAAGTTAAAACCAATCAGAGTTGCACCCAGATACAGGAGTGCAGGTGTTCCAGCCATCCATTGGAAAAGAATGACAAAAATACCTTGAGTGGCCATCATAATAACAATGGATTGCTTGCGACCCAGCTTGTCACTAATGGCACCCCAGGCAATTCGTCCCAGACCATTGGCAAGTGAGAAAAACACAGCCATAGCAGTACCAGCAATGGCGCTGGCAGCAACTTTATCGATACCGTTGCCAGTTAAGGCTACCATAGGCCACAATTTCATAAGGCCTATACTCATGAGCCCTGCGCTGGCACCAAAGGCGAAAGTCATGGAGATAAAGTGGAACTGTGGTGTCTTTAACATTTCAGTACTGTTAAAATGATTCTCATCGCCGATGGCTGATCCATCAGAAGCGACGGGTAGGGTGTATCCGGCGGGTAACCAACCTTCTGGTGGAAAAATCATCCAGATGCCTCCAACCAGAATCATGAGCATGAAGATAGCACCCAGAGCGGTGAAGGTTGTACTCAACCCGTAGAGGGCGATGAGTGTGCCCCATGATCCAGCTAATTTGACCCATAGAGTTGCGCCAAAGCCAAATCCTGAAACAGCCATTCCTGTAATCAAGCCCTTTTTATCTGGAAACCAACGCATGCCCACTGCAATTGGTACTACATAAGCGAGACCGATTCCAGCTCCACCTATCATTCCGATAAATATAAGAAGAGCAATAAAATTGGTACCACCGAAGAGACCTGCAAGCAGATATCCAGAACCCAAAACAAATCCACCCGACATGGCAACCTTGCGTGGTCCCAATTTGGGCATAATTCTACCTGCGATGACCATGACAACTGCAAAAAAGAACAAGCCTGTAGCAAAAACAGCCTGTGTCATTGCTTTTGTCCACCCAGCATCGACCAGTGATGGAGTAAAAACTGACCATGCGTAAATTGCCCCCAATGCTAACTGAATGAGAACTGCCCCCAAAACAACAAACCAACGATTTTTAATTTTCATTGTTCCTCCGCTATTATTAAAAATGAATCGACTGGTGATTAAAAAATCTCTAATCGTTCAATTTTATTTGCATGAATAGTGCCAAGCTTGCATCATTTTTGCATATTTATGTCAACATGAAAGATCAACACCAGCAAAGGGTTCACTTCAGCACATTGTGTCCCTTAATGTTTAAAAATAGTTTTAGAAGGGGTTAATCATGGGAATTGTAAAAAAACGTCGTTATCAAATGGAAAGTTTGGATGAACCGCTTGAGGTGATCATCAGAGGCACAGATGTTCTAAATGAGCCATTGCTCAATAAAGGAACAGCATTTTCAGAGGACGAGCGGAAGGAATTGGGTCTTCAAGGTCTGGTTCCACCAAAAGTCGTGGATATTGAAGAACAAGTTGTCCGAGTTCTGGAAAACTATCGGCGCAAAACTGATCCGTTGGAGAAATTCATCTTCCTGACAAGTCTTCATGATAGAAACGAGACGCTTTATTATAAGGTACTCACTGAGAACCTGATGGAGATGACACCCATTGTCTATACGCCCGTTGTCGGTGCAGCCTGTCAGCAATTTGGTCATATATATCGCAAAAATCGCGGGATGTATATCAGTGCTAAAGACAAAGGACAAATTAGAAATATCTTCGATAACTGGAACCAGGATGAAATTGACATTATCGTGATCTCAGATGGATCCAGAATCCTTGGATTAGGAGATCTAGGTGCCAATGGAATGGGTATACCTATCGGGAAACTGGCCCTCTATGTCGCTGGTGGGGGTGTGTATCCTTGCAAGACATTACCTATTCTTCTGGACACAGGAACCAACAATGAAGAATTACTGGCCGATCCACTCTATCTGGGTCTCAATCAGCATCGTATCGATGATGATGAATACTATGAGATCGTTGAAGAATTTGTCAATGCAGTACAGGATAGATGGCCCAAAGCTTTGATTCAGTGGGAAGATTTTACCAATAATCATGCCTTCCCAATCCTGAATAAATACCGAGAAGATGTGCTGTGCTTTAATGACGACATCCAGGGTACTGGCGCAGTTGCTTTATCTGGTCTACTCGGTGGGATGCGCATGAAGCAAGAAAAACTCGCAGATCAGCGTATTATTTTCTACGGAGCTGGATCAGCAGCGGTTGGTATCGCAGATATGATTGTGGCTGGAATTATTGAAGAAAGCGGTATGAGTGAAGAAGAAGCCAGAAAACTATTCTGGTTAATTGATAGCCAGGGATTGGTTGTGAAGAATGGTCCCCGTCCACTTCAGGATCATAAAGTTCCCTATGCCAGGGATGAAGATCTCATCGACAATCTCATGGATGTTATCAAAGCAGTTAAACCTACTATTCTGGTTGGCGTCAGTGGTCAGGGTCAGACCTTCACCGAAGAAGTTGTCAAAGAAATGATGAACTATTCCAAACAGCCCATCATTTTCGCTCTTTCCAACCCCACATCAAAGTCAGAGTGCACGGCTCAACAGGCATATAAGTGGACAAAAGGCAAAGTCATCTTTGCCAGTGGTAGTCCTTTTGATCCCGTGAGAATGCGTGGAAAAATCTATGTTCCTGGACAAGGCAACAATATGTTCATTTTTCCAGGTGTGGGTTTAGGTGCTTCATTATGTCAGGCCAAAAAAGTGACTGATGCCATGTTTTATATGGCCGCGAAGACTCTTGCTGACATGGTCACAGAGGAAGAACTCGCCCTTAGAACAGTATATCCAGATCTACGGAAGATCAGAAAAATATCTCTGACTATTGCCTCAGCTATTTGCGAAATGGCCTTTGATGAAGGCCTGGCTCGAGTTGAGAGACCTAAGAATATCAAAGCCTGGGTAAAAGGAAATATGTTTCAACCTGTATATCCACGCTACGTCGCAGCTTCTGAGTAAAACCTAGCTAACACTCAATACAAAGTCCCTATCAAGAAATTGGTGGGGACTTTTTTAATTTGAGTTAGGGTAAATTCAGTTCCCCTGATTAACCTGTCAGATGAAAAGATCAGAACACACCTTTCTCTATGTTATTATGATTCTCGCCATGGTACTATGGGGGCTTTCGTGGACCAATGGAAAGATCCTGGGTGCTTATACCAGCATCCCCATTTTGATGTTCTGGCGCTTTTTTATAGCAGGGATATTTATGTGGTTCATTTTGATCCTGCGAGGGGTTGAATGGAAATTCACTCTGGCAGGACTACCCTCAATCCTAGGGAGCGCTGTTTTTCTCGTCCTTTACAATCATTTTTATTTTGCAGGGACTCGGCTTGGGGCAGCAGGGGCCGGTGGGGTGTTGGTTACCACCCTAAATCCGGTTTTGACTTTTCTGCTCATCTCAATTGTTCATAAGAAATTACCGAGAGGTCGTTCGTTAGGCGGTCTGCTCCTGGGAATATTTGGCGGAAGTATCCTGATTAATGTCTGGCAAGACGGCTGGTCTGCCATCTTCACCAGTGGAAATCAATATTTTGTGTTGTGTGCAGGTACATGGGCTTTCCTGACACTCATTTCATCAAATATTAACCAGCATATGAGCACACTGACCTATAGCTTCTGGTTGTATTTGGTTAGCTCAGCACTGGCATTATTTTTTGTAGATACCTCAGAGTTATTTAGCGTATTCACAATGGGGTTGAGTTTTTGGCTGAATCTTATTTCTATCTCGGTGGGGGCCATGGCCTTTGCCACGACGGCATATTTTATTGCGGCTTCACGCTTGGGTTCGGAAAAAGCTTCCGCATTTATTTTTACTGTCCCCATAAGTGCATTATTATTCAGCATGCTCATACTTAATGAACCCTTAAAAGTGAATATCCTGGTGGGTGGCACGCTATCAATAGTTGCTGTATTTCTGATTAATACTCACAGGAAAGATGCCTAAATAAATAATCATTATCTGAAATTAGACATTATCGCAGTATATTCATACATATGTTAAATAGACTTTTTTCTTTTGTAATTATCATTGTGCTGCTCATAGGGTGTAGCAATTCAGGCAATCCCAAGGCTGAATATCCAAGTCTTGGTCTTACCTGGACTGCCATCGATTCAATTAATCGGGACCTTCCTGAGGGCATATCAGTTTATCAATCGATCCATGTTGGAGCCAACCTCAGGGCCTGGTATGTGCTGGTTAGAGAACCACTTCCCGAAATTGAGAGTCGAGTTGTTGTTTCCACCGATACGGATGTGAGAGAAACAGTATCTGATTTTGCCCAACGTCTGGGTGTACCTGTCATGATTAATGGCGGTTATTTCAGGATGGATCTCAATCCAGCGAAACATGTCGGGCTATTAAAAGTTGATGGTCAACTGATACATGCCGCCACGTCTTCTGTACTACGTGGTGAGGAAAGATTTTATCTGCATCGTTCTGCCATCGGGTTCAATGATAATAATGATGTTAAAATAGAATGGGTTTCATCAACAGGGGATTCTGTTTTTAGTTGGGAGCGGGGCATAGAGAATATTCCAGGCCAACCCGGTGCAAAACAAGACACTACTTTCCGCAAACTTTGGGCTTACCGGGACGTTCTGGGAGCTGGCCCCATACTTATGCGTGATGGGGAAGTATTTATTCCCGTCAATGAAGAAGTATTTTTTGGAACCAGTATACCCGAAGTACATCCCCGTACAGCTGCAGGGGTAACCCCTGAAGGCGATTTGATTCTATTACTGGTAGATGGGAGACAGTTGATCAGTCGTGGCGTTGATTTACCAGAGTTGGCGAATATTATGCTGGAGCTGGGCTGCGAAGACGCTATAAATCTCGATGGGGGAGGTTCATCAGCTCTGGTTGTAAATGGTACGTTGCTCAATCGACCCGCCGGGAAAACGGTTCAACGGGAAGTGATGTCTGCTATCGCAGTCTATTCAAATTAGATTAGAATAATTGATATAAGAAAAGGCGAGGTGTACTCGCCTTTTTTTTTGGTAAAGTTTTGCTATTTATCAGACTTCTTCTTTTTGATGATCTTGACTTTATGTTCCTTGCCACCGCCATCATGCTTCATCTTCTTGATAAAAATATTATCACCAAGTTTTTCCAGGTCATCCAGACCCATGGTTTCACCATTGATGATAATTTTAATGCTGGAATCACCCTCTCCGAATTTTTCAATCTCCACATCAACATCCATGTCACCAAAGTCGCAATCATCATCGCCAAACCACATCATTTTATCGCCATGTGCACCTGAGAAATTGTGTTTCATCATGCCAGGATGATGTGTTCTGCCAATCTGTGCCAGTCCAAAGACAATGACAGCCAGTAGCAGGTATTTCCATAATAATTCCAGTTTTTCTTTGAGAGTCATCTCAAGCTCCTTTTTGGATTAAATAAGATATTATAAACGAGCAATAATAATTTTTAATGTTCTCAATGTACTCGAATATGGGCAATATGTTCCATGAATATGAGATGAAATGACAAAACCCATCCAGAAGGCAGAAACTCTGGTGTGTCGGGACGCGCTAACCGGCAAACTGGCACAAATAAAAAACCCCACCAAAAAGGCAGGGTTTAATGGAGTCGGAACGGGGAGATTTGAACTCCCGACCTTCCCGACAAGCCTGTCGGGACGCGCTAACCGGTAAACTGGAACAAATAAAAAAACCCCACCAAAAGGCAGGGTTTAGTGGGTGTCGGAACGGGGAGATTTGAACTCCCGACCTCTTGACCCCCAGTCAAGCGCGCTAACCGGGCTGCGCCACGTTCCGGGATCATCTGCTCACAAATAAGTCCAGAATACGACCTATTTATGAAGCGGCCTAATTAAAGAAT
>JABIFX010000063.1 GCA_018650445.1 Fidelibacterota bacterium | reverse complement strand
GGATAGTGACCAAACGAAGAACGCTGGTTTACCAACCCACAAAAAAGATGCTGCTCGACCCCGAATCGTTCATCTGCTCACCACAGCGAGGGCACGCGTGCATGGCATCCCAACAGTGAACATTAGCCGAATTACAATCTGGACAGCGATTCAGAAAGCTGGGTACGACATCTGGATCTTCGATTAGACCTCCACCGTGAAATTCTATCGGGACTTCTACTAGGGATTTACATCCCAGGCAGTGCCTGGTATCCACTGTTGCAATCGGGGCTCTATCTGGAGCATCCCAAACATCTGCGGTATATCCACAGGAATGACATTTATACTCAGACGTAGTACTCAGGTTTACCCCCAGAATTTGAATTTTACATGTCTCAAAATAGCCGTTAAGCGCATTATAACAAAAGAATAAGCCCCCAGCCACCGAAGTGGCCAAGGGCTTGGGGGGATTAAACATAGCGTATCAGAGTGGTAGAACACGATTTAAGTGCTGTGATGCCGTCTGGCGGACAAATTTTAGCCATTTTAAGGAATTTCGACCTCCCAGGATGGACGAGAAAGCGATGGCTTAAATTATTGGGGTTGGGATCTGCGTGCTAAAGGGGAATTTAGATTGAGTAAAGACGCCTTAAGTGACTGTGATTATTATTAGTTAGAGACAAATATCGCTTGACAAATCAACGAAAATGTACTATATTAAGTTATGATCAGAAAGCAAATTTGATCCCGCAAAACGAAGCAAGAAACCCACTGAAAATTGAAGAGACGAGACAGCCCATGAGGGGCTTTTTGATTATGCTGGCCGAGAGGATTTTTCTCTCGGCCCTTACCATCACCTTCGGGTGATGAACCAATGAAAACGAATTAAAATAACTATGAAAATGACAACTGAAACAACCACACAAGACATATGGCTAGCTGCAGTTGCTTGCCAAAACGGATATGAATTATATGATCTTCGAAAACTTGGAGATCGGAAACTATTTGTGTTCGAGGATAGCGAAGCTTTTCAACTTTTAAAAAGGGACTATTACTGGCATCAAGCCAAAGTAGACCCACTGAAATTCAAGAAGGCTATCCGCGAGCTCAAAGCCTTAACGGTAGGAGGCTAAGACTACCATGAAACCAATTATAAAAATATGCAAAATTATAAAACGCGGATCAGTGTCAATGGGCATTACGATCCAACAAAAGGGAAAGAACATAATAACAGTAGGGTAGCCAATGGCTGGTCTCTGAAAGAATATACCTGGTCAGAGGAATCTGTCCTCAAGCTTACCACTCAATATGGCATCAGCTGTAATGAATATTCTACCGAACACCGATCAAATGAGAACTGGATAGGTACAAATGCAATCATGCTTGATTTTGATGATGGCAGTGTATCATCATCCCAGCTAATAGATGATCAGAAATCCTGGAAGTTTGATAGCTATATCTACTCCAGTCAAAACCATCAGAAACCCAAAGAAAAACAGGATGGAACTGTAGTTCCTAAATGTGATCGTCTGCGTGGATTTATCCCATTAGATGAAACCATCACTGATGTCTCGGATCTTAAAGCAGTAGAGGGATATTTTAAAAACAAGTATCCAACTATAGATCAATCCTTCATCGGTCAAGCACGCTATTTCGCTCATGGTACAACCGAAGTATCCAGCTTCCGGAATAGTCAGGGACCTTTGAAATGGAAAGAGATTCCAGATCTTGATAAATATCGGCAGAAAGTTAAGGTTAAAACCTGGCAGGAGAAAACAGAGACTCTCATTCAGCTTTCTGATAAAGTCCTAGATGCCAAAAGCCAAGAATATCGGATAAAGGATATTCTTCCAGGTGAACCCATCTACTGTCCCTATTGTGGAATGTCTGATGAACGATCTGGGAATAACCATAATGCAGTTATAAAAATAAATGATGATGATCTACCATTCCTCTTTTGCAGTAGCTGCAAATCACGGGGGGCAGGTAATTCTGGTGTTTACAACTTTGAGGAGGTTGATGGATATATCTATCGGCTTGCCTTAGATGATAAGCTCCTTTTTATTGATACACTGAAATCAAAATACATGGGTGGCTGCAAAGAGCCCGGCTTAGATGAATTCGTTGTCCGGGAGCAGAGCGGGACAGATCATGTTGCTCAGTTCTGCAAAAGCCACAAGATCCCTTATCCAGGTACTTTCCCCAGAGCTCGATATGAACTTGTGTTCAACCGTGATGAACGAGCCGAGTTTGATAAAGGGTATGTCAATAAGTACTCAGTAACTGACCTACTAAAGGCACCGGTTCATGTTGGATACGTAGCTAAGAAACCTACGTATATTGGCAATCTCATTGAGCATATCATGACTCATGATACTGAGGTTATTGATCGATTCTATAATGATCTGGCCTGGTTCGTTCAGAACCGAAAGAAGCTAATCTCATCATATCTATGGCAGGGCGTTGAGGGCACCGGCAAGGGCTTCTTCTTTTCAAGAGTATTGCAGGTCATCTTCGGAGCTCAATACTGTGCGCAGGCTGATCAAGATGCTTTCGGAACTCAGTTTAACTCATTTTTAACAGACAATGTGTTGGTGCTGGTCAATGAGGTATCTGGAAATTTCTCAGGTACAGAGGCCAAGGGAATAGCAACCATTGAGAAAATGAAGATCGCCATCACTGATGAGCATATTCAGATAGAAGGAAAAAACAAAGATCGCTTTAATGGCAAGAACGTCTGCTCGTTTCTATTTGCAACAAATAGAAGG
>JABIFX010000102.1 GCA_018650445.1 Fidelibacterota bacterium | reverse complement strand
GCATAGTTGAGGGGTAAATATCTGTAATTTTGGCAGATGGAGTATAAAACAATAAAGCCTCTAACTCGTTATGAGTCAGAGGCTTATCTAATGTCGAGGTGGAGGGATTTGAACCCCCGGCCCCCTGCTCCCAAAGCAGGTCAATAATAATTATAAAATATTGTATTTATTCTATTTAGGGCATATTATTTAAAATGATGCCTGCGGGATTGAAGCCTGCCAAACCAGTGAAATGGAACCAATCAATTAATGATCGAAGGGCTTCTGAAGCTATTCGACTCTATGCGGTTTACAATTTATTTACACCTCTTTAAGCAAATCAATTAACCTCGATGTTGAGGGCGTTATACCAGCATCAATGAATGGTTCAATTGCCATTGCCCCTTCCGTGACATATCGCCTTATCTCATCATCATCCTCTGAATCATCCAAAGAATCTACAAAATCAATTACCTCAGCATGGTCTACCTGAAACAACTCCTTAAAAACTCTTGTAGTGACAAGCCTGACTGGCTCTCGACCTAAGCCGTAGTGCCCACCCGCATACCAAATCCATCCAAAGTAAAAATACAGAATTATCTTTCGCTTTTTTGCATCATTCATATCCTCCTGATGCACAGCAAGTTTACTTGACATAAGTATAATTGGCTCGAGCATAAAGTATAGTTTCTTTGCCACCTTGCGATTTAGTAAATATTCTCTCATGAGCAGGATTCCTCTCTTAGGCCAGTATATGCAACTTGCTTCTGGAGGCGGGATAACTCATAGCTATGAGTTAACGTAAAATTTGTGCTGTACTGTGCTCAATGGACATGTGATTAATTCACCCTACCCCACCGTGGGTCGTTATCCCTTAATTTAGTGAATTAGCGTAATACTTCAAAGAGTTGATAGGTGTAGGATGATTATGTGAATTATTGATTAGTTTGAATGCGCTCTACCTACCAGGGATGGCATTGATCGTCAAACCAACAGCCACACCCTGCTATGACAGCAGGTATTGATTCAAGTCTGAGTAATACTATTACAAGCTTGTGAACCGGGAATGCCCATTCCTAATGCCAATTGTAGTGAGTGAGATTTTCAAATAAATGGGTTAATAAATCTTTAACTTTACAACCCTTTCTTTCTCGAAGCAACCATCAGGATAAAAATATAATGTTGCATTTGTTCCTAACGGTGGTTGGAACATAAACTCACCTCTTCGCCTCTCGCCAGGATCAACCGCCGAAAACTTATTGAGCTTTTTTACTCCAGTGAAATTTGTTTGATGTAGATACTCAATTCCCTCATTATCAACAATAATAAAGTCATCACATCCCATCATGAGTTTAAACTGAGAATCAGAAGTGTTGATAATTGAAATATCAATTATTAAATAATTCCCACCCTCCGGCATTACAATCTGAATCCCTGGACTTAGCTCATGTGTTACATCCTTCTTATTTGAAAATCGATAATTATTAATCGTAATCAGTCCAGCATCAAACGCTACAGTGTCTTTTTCCATACCCTGCGGAAATATTGGAAGGGCGTACAGAATTAATATACAAATGAAAGTTTTTCTCATATGTCTCCCTATTTGAAGTTAGATTTTTCAACTTCCTTTCGCATTGATCTATGAGCTATCAAAATAAAAGCTGGTAGACGTAGCTCAATTACTCTCCGTGTTTTCCAGAATAAAGATGGCCTCGTATTTTGGGTATATGCCAACCAAAATATTGCTCATCGCCAATTCTTGGGAGGTTCCCGATATACTTCGTAATTGTGAAGGGAGTACCTTCCAACTCTGACAAACTCTTACCAGTAAAGTATCTTCTGGTCAGGACTGTACTGTCAGCTGATGAGTAAATTCTAACTTCAAAATCAATTTCATCTATTTTCCAGTCTGAATTGTTTTCAATAGTAGCCTTAAAGGTTGTACCGGTAAAGCGAGCAGTTCCTGTTACGTTACTTTCTTCACCCTCAGGGAAATCTTTTAGCCAGGTAAATTTATCATTTTCGCGGGCTAGTGAAGTCCAACCTTCCTCTTCTAGCAGGACTGATATTCCCCCAGAGAGCCGATTAAAACGTGTCTCATCACCAACATATTCAAATCTTGTTACCATTAGTAGCCATGAAAAAATCATCACAGCAAAAAGTGCTACCAGAATACTTTTAATATTTTTCACAATGCCTCCCTTAATTTTCTATGCTTAAATTTCATTTAGTTCTCAAAATTAATCTATTCCCTGTAAGTCGTCAAAGTAATTCGGACAAGATCGCTTAAAAAATAAGAGACTCTTTCCGGGCCTCCAACATATTAAGCAAACACCTCATGGT
>JABIFX010000212.1 GCA_018650445.1 Fidelibacterota bacterium | reverse complement strand
CAATACTGTCAAATGAACGAACCTCACAAAAACCCTTTGCAGCCAGCACCTGAGTGATAGCAGCGGTTAATGTTGTCTTACCGTGATCAACGTGACCGATCGTTCCAACATTGACGTGCGGCTTGTTACGTTCGAATTTTACTTTTGCCATGATTTAGTTCCTCCAGGCCTCTTGTTTAGCCTTTAGACTTTTCAAATATTTTCTCTGCAATACTATCTGGAATCAACACATAGTGATCGAACTGCATGCTAAATACAGCACGACCTTGTGTCAGTGAACGCAGATCCGTTGCATATCCAAACATTTCAGATAGCGGTACAAAAGCATTCACAACCTGAGCATCTTTACGGGGTTCCATGCCTTGAACTTTGCCACGTCTGGATGAAAGATCACCCATCACATCGCCAAGGTATTCTTCGGGTACTACCACTTCAACAGCCATAGATGGCTCCATCAGTTTTGCACCAGCCTTTTTACAGGCGGCCTGAATAGCCATAGATCCAGCAATTTTAAATGCCATCTCAGATGAATCAACATCATGATAACTACCATCATAAAGTTCTACACGTACATCCATAAGGGGATATCCTGCAACCACACCATTTTTGAGTGCTGCCTGCATTCCCTTATCGACTGCGGGGATGTATTCCTTTGGAATGGCACCACCAACAATTTTGTTCTCGAAATGATATCCCTTACCGGCTTCATTAGGCTCAACACGAATCATTACGTGTCCATACTGTCCTTTACCACCAGTCTGGCGAGAGAACTTGGTGTTCTGCTCAACTTTTTTGGTAATAGTTTCAACATATGCAACCTGAGGCGTACCGACACGAGCATTTACCTTGAATTCACGCAGTAAACGATCAACAATAATCTCAAGATGAAGTTCACCCATTCCACGAATGATGGTTTGCCCAGTTTCGTGATCGACATTTACAAGAAATGTTGGGTCTTCTTCTGAAAGTTTGGCAAGAGCTACAGTCAATGCATCATTATCAGCTTTAGACTCTGGCTCAATGGCAACTGAAATAACTGGTTCTGGGAAATCCATGGACTCGAGCACAATTGGATGCTTTTGAGCACACAGTGTATCTCCAGTGCGTGTGTTTCTGAGACCGATTGCAGCTGCAATTTCACCAGCATAAATCTCGTCTCGTTCTTCACGCTTGATTGAGTGCATAATCATCAAACGACCAACGCGTTCACGTTTTCCACTGATGGTATTAAGCACAGAATCACCTGTTTTGACAGAACCGGAATAGACCCTAAAGAAGGTTAATTTTCCAACATAGGGATCCGTCATAATTTTAAAAGCAAGTGCTGCAAAAGGCTCATTTTCATCAGCCTTACGCTCCAACACTTTCTCACTATCATCTACATCATGACCCTCGGTCGGTGGAAGATCCAGAGGTGAAGGCATGTAGGCAATAATTGAGTCGAGAAGTCTTTGGACACCTTTATTCTTAAAGGCAGAACCAACCATAGTAGGAATCATAGAGCCATCGAGCGTTGCCGCACGAATAGCTGCTGCTATCTCCCCGGGGTTTAATTCTTCACCTTCTAAATATTTTTCAAGCAGTGAATCATCATAACTGGCAACCTCTTCAATGAGGAGATGACGATACTCTTCAGCCTTCTCAACCATATCCTTGGGGATATCGCTATATTCAAAATGAGCTCCAAGGGAGCTATCATTATAGAGAATTGCTTTCATATTGAGGAGGTCGATAAGTCCAGTGAACAGCTCGCCTGCCCCAATTGGTAATACTATGGGGACGGGGTTGGCACCGAGACGCTTCTTGATCATTTCAAGAACGTTATAAAAATCAGCACCTGTTCTATCCATCTTATTTACAAAGGCAATACGAGGGACACCATATTTGTCAGCTTGACGCCAGACAGTTTCACTCTGAGGTTCAACACCACCTACGGCACAAAACAGTGCAACTGCACCATCCAGCACTCGCAAGCTTCGTTCAACTTCTACAGTGAAATCAACGTGTCCTGGTGTATCAATAATATTTATACGGTGATCATCCCAGAAGGCTGTTGTCGCAGCAGAGGTAATTGTAATACCTCTTTCACGCTCCTGCTCCATCCAATCCATGGTTGCAGCACCATCGTGAACTTCACCAATTCTATGAGTTCTTCCGGTATAGTAAAGAATACGCTCAGTAGTGGTTG
>JABIFX010000231.1 GCA_018650445.1 Fidelibacterota bacterium | reverse complement strand
TAGGGATAGATCTTTCTGATGCCATGTTGGCCCAGGCCGAACAACAGGCCAAAGGGAAATGTCATCAGGCAGATGCTATAAATATTCCATTTGACGATAACTCCTTTGATTTAATCCTCTCCCAATTTGCCCTCCATGAGAAGCAGACGGAGACCATTGAACTAGAACTGGCTGAAGTAAAGCGCCTGTTACAGGTGGGGGGAGTGTTCTCGGTGGTTGATTTTGATTTTCCAGATAAGCATACCTTTCTGGCTGGCTTCTTCAAGTGGGGGGTCCAAATGATAGAGCACCAAGCCGGTGATGAGCATTATGAAAATTTCAAAGTTTGGATGAAGCGGGGCGGTCTAAGACGCATATTATCTGAAAGCGGTTGGGTACTGCTTGAGGAGCAACTGTTTTATAAAGGTAATGTGCGGCTGACCTTCTGGTGGGCTGGAGCCTAGCAATTCTAATTGCTCACAAAAAACGAGATGAAAATTAACACTAAAACATGGCGTAATATTGCCAAGGGTTCAGTTTTACTTTTAACTATTTTTGCACTTTATAGTATTACTCCACATAAACCCTACATGCTTATTGGTCTTGCAACAACACTTTTAATTACAGTTTTATTTAGAACCGTGTTTTGTGGGTGGATCTGTCCCCTGGGAACTGTTTTCGATCTGATACATGAATTGGGCCAATGGTTTGGTAAAATACCTGTTATAAAACCGATAAATCGTAAGTATAAAAGATGGGTTAAAAGCAACAAGGTTGTTCTTGGCAAGATCGATCATTACGCAAGATATTTAAGATACGTTTTTCTGCTGTGGATTCTGCAAGCTGCATTTCTGGGTATCGCCAGTATCAAGAATGGTGATGAGAAAGGCATACTTTCAGTCTTGTACCTATTGATTGCTGTTGGGGTGCTGGGGCTTTTTGTAGAGCGGGCATGGTGCAAATATAGTTGTCCCGTTGGAGCAGTTCTGGGCGTATTCTCGAAACTTAGCCCTACCAGTGTGACAAGAAATGAAATCGCCTGTATTGAATGCAATATCTGTTCAAGAATCTGTCCCATGAATATTGATGTGGCAAACCTAACCAGAGTCCGGGAGATCGATTGCCAAACTTGTGTAAAATGTGTAGATGCCTGTCCAGTGGATGATACTTTGGAATTGAAATTTAAAATACCTCAATTCAAGCAGATCGATACTTCAATGAAAGAGCTGGGATAGTTAAACGAATAACAGTAGAATACTGAAAAACATGAACCTGTCCATAATTCTTATGAGCATAATGTTACTATTATCTGCACAAGTATCCGGCCAACAAAAAATTGCTCTGGTTTTGAGTGGTGGTGGAGCTCAAGGCATGGCTCACATCGGTGTGTTTAAGGCATTTGAAGAGCATAATATTCCCATCGATCTTATTGTTGGATCTAGTGCTGGTGCGCTGGTGGGAGGTCTTTATGCTGCTGGGGTTACCGTGGCTGAAATGGAAGAGATGGTTCGCAATGGAACCATAGAACATTTATTTATTGGTCGTACAAAAAGAGCTGATCTTCCAGTCTGGAAAAGAGATGAACTCTATCTTGGGAATCTATCTCTGGGAGTGTCAAATCGTCAGATCGTGGGCTCTTCAGGGCTATTAGATGACAAGCTTATCTGGAAGAGTTTATTTTTGCTTACCGCCTCAGCTGACTACCAGTCTGATTGGGATTTCGACTCACTCTACGTGCCTTTCCGTACTGTTGCTTCAGATCTACGGAAACAGGAACCGGTTATTTTTGATTCTGGTCCGCTGGCAAATGCATTACGACCTTCCATGTCCATTCCGCTTATTTATTCCCCCATCCAGCAAAATGGACAGGTTCTCGTAGATGGTGGTATCTATGTAAAATTACCGGTGGAGATAGCGCTTGAGGAAGAGCCTGATTTTATAATTGCAGTTAGTGCTGAAGATGCACCTGACTATGGAACAGAGGTACAGGGTTTAGGTGGTATGTTTGAAGAGCTTAATTCTCGCATTTTGGCCAGTGGTGATTCTGTTGATGTAAAGGGATGGGATTATTTTTTTAGAGTTCCCACAGGTGGTCACCACGTGCTGGATTTTCCAGCTGGTGAAGCGCTCATGCAGGCGGGATATATTGCGGGAACCGAGGCCGCGTTGGAGTTAAAACAGATTTTTGGGCAAAAGGGTTTCGAAGCACGCCATATTAAAAGTCGCCATGACCACAGACATGCTTTGGATGGAAAAATCTTAGCCCTCCGGTTGGAGTCAGAGAACGCTGATTTTGACCCAGAGATGATTCGAAGAAAATTAAAATTGGCAGATTCACTGAGTTTCGATCGGCAAAAACTTGATGATCTTATTGACGAGGTTTATGCGACGGACATTTATCAGGCGGTGATTCCATCTCTCGATCGGGCAGGCAAGACGCTTACTTTGAGTCTTCTGGAGAAGCCTGATATTCGTACCCGTGGACGCCTAAATATGAGCAGCACCAGAGGGATGACCCTGTTTACTCGGACTGATATGCCCATGTCACGTTTTGGAGGACTGGTTCAGCTTGATGCTGCTTTCGGAAATGTCTCAGGTGGGGCTCAATTGGCTGTCTATCCAGTTTCCTATCATAAAACAGGTACTCGTGTCCCTTTCTCTATTCGACCTGCAGTTGAGGCTAGAACAAGCTATCATAATTATGATTTGCCTGGTGCAAAACCTCTAGCGGACAGAATTCATTCCCATGAGTTAAGCATCCATTCGGCCACTATCGAGGGTTGGGATCGGCAAATGCTCCTTTATGGTGGTGTGAGAAGTGATAATCCTGGTCAAATCCTGGCAGCAAGTTCAGATTTTAATTTTCTGGAACAATATGATGAATTCATGCCATTTTTCCGAATTAACTACAAAGAGGATCATATTAAACGGGATCTCCCGATTGTGGAGGGCTGGAAAATCGGGTTTCAGAGTGACTGGATCTGGCAGGATGAAATCATATCTGAGCAACACCATTTGTGGACTACTTTCGGTGCCGAACTTATGCTTGGGTGGTCTGGAACAGCCGCCCTCGAGTATTACAACGGCGATAGCTCCCTACCCATATTTTCCATGGGTAGATTAGCCAGCCCTATGGCGTTATCAGAAAAATATTATATGTATAACTGGGCAGAACAAGTCCTGAATATATCGCTGGAAACATCACATTCATTTATCAGAGATGATCTGAGAGGCGAAATCAAAGTGATGCATTCCAGGTTTCAAAATCCGGTATGGAACGGCCTGGATCAATATGAAACAAGTGGGCTTTCCGCCATGGATATCTCGATCAATTTCCTGACAATTGTTGGTAAAGTGAGTGTGGGCTGGTCCTTTTCCGAATTGGAAGATTATAAAGGGAAATCATGGACACAAATTGGGATCACATTATGAAGTATTTCTTAAAAATAATTTTGACTTTTGCAGTCAGCAGTATGCCAATTTTTGCTCAAACTCAAATCGCTGACAGCTCCATTGCTCACCCTCATAGGAATGCTTTAATAAACTCTTTGGCCCAACCTACAATCATTTGGGCTACCAATTGGTATTTGCTTGATCAGTTTTGGGCAGATATCAGCATGAGAACACTCCAGAACAATATTGAAACAGGTTGGGTCTGGGATGAGGATCCTTTCGATGTAAATCAAGTGGGTCATCCGACACAGGGAGCGCTGGTCTATACGGCGGCCCGAGCTCAAGGGCTGAGTTACTGGCAGTCCCTGGCTTATCCCACTCTGGCCAGCCTGATATGGGAGGTGGGCATGGAAAATGAAAGCCCCTCAATCAATGATATGATCACTACACCAACCAGCGGCGTAGCATTTGGTGAAATCATGCACCGTATGTCGGCTCTACTTTTGGGTGAAGGCCAGGTAAAACCTGCCTGGCGCCAGGTTTTATCCGCAGTGAGCAATCCTGGCGGGTATGGTGTGAATCGGTTGATATTTGGAACCAAGATCCATCAAAATTATCGCTATGAACCCACACCGGTTTTAGCTGGTCTTTCTCTGGGCGCTGGTCCGGGGTTTGAGGATGACACTCCGGAAAATAAAACTCCCCGAAGATTTGCACGGCTTAACCTTGTTTATGGTAATCCTTTTTCAAAGCACAAGAATTTCAAACCCTTCGATAACTTTATGTTTGTTGCTGTCATGAATGTTGGCCGTAAGGATTATGTGGGCGAAATATATGCTAGTGGTATGGTGTTCCGATTACACCAATATGAGAAGAAAAAACATCGGGCGACTCTGGGTATTTTTCAAAACTACGATTTCATGAACAATGATGATTACAAGGTATCCAGCTCAAGTATTGGTCCCGGGATGATGCATAACTATGCTGTGACCCCCGAGCTTTCGTTCCGCACTCAGGTAGCCACCTCATTCATCTTTATGGGAAGCGCTGGTGACACCAGCGATGAGATTCCTGATGACGGCCTGGAAGTGAGGGATTATCATTTTGGACCGGGGTTTAGTGGAAAATTGATAACAAAAGTGAGTTGGGCAGAGCGGGGTGATCTTTATCTTCGTTTAAAACGATATTTCATCTATGTCGCAGGAGATGATGAGATCGAAGGCTTTGAAAATATCAACATTCTCAATATGGGATTTCAAGCCAGGATACTAAAGTCGTATTCTCTGGGTGGAGAATATGGCAAGGTTGGCAGATCAGTTACCTATCTGGATGATTCGTGGAGAGATACTCTGCAGACAGGAAGCATTTATCGGTTTTATATCCACTGTAAGTCGTCAAAGTAATTCGGACAAGATCGCTTAAAAAATAAGAGACACTTTCCGGGCATCCAACATATTATGCAAACACCTCTTGGTGCTGCGATTTCATGTTTTTTTGTTTCCTCATCTGAAGCGTTTTTTCTTT
>JABIFX010000080.1 GCA_018650445.1 Fidelibacterota bacterium | reverse complement strand
CCTCTCAGAATGGACGAGGAAGCCTCCATTTTAAATAACCGAGTGTTGATACCAGAATGTTTAAGGGTGTTAGTATTGGAGCAATTTTGAGCTTATAGCACTGGATAGGCAGTCGCCTGTGGCACCAGCTTTTGCCGTAACCATTTAAATTGTCATTATTCTTAAATATTGTTACATGTAAGTGGTTGATTTATCAACTATTTGTAATATATGACTATTATTATCATAATATTGCTTGACAATTAGCTACAATCACCGTATACTATATATATGAGGCAGCAATTAAGCCTCCCCGAAACGATTAAACTCCGAAAAATGAAATGACGAACCCAGCTCATGGTGAGCTTGCTGATATGGATAGTTCCAGTTTTCAGTTAAACAGCCAAAAATTAATATTTCGGAGCATATTCAACATGAATACCCAAAAAATAGAAAGCGTCGATTTTTACTCCAGTGCCTACTTAATGGCCTGCGGTGAAAATCTAACCGATACCTATAAAAGAGGATCCCAAACTGTGTTTGTCTTCAATGACAGCGACACAATCGGAGATTTCTTAAATCAATACTTTGCCATGCAGGCCACCGTGAATGCCAGCAGCTATGCCCAGGCAATTAAGAGCCTAAAAAGCGTTATCCACGGACATCGAATTACAAATAACCAAATTACAAATTATGACCACAATAGAAAGGAAACCCAATAAATCCATAGTGCTATCCACCGCAGCCAAAAATTATAATGGTGCAGCTAACACATATTTTACTACAGAATCGGTTCCATATAGGAAACTTGCCGATTATTTAACCCAACATAATTACTCCACTATACATTGGCGGAATGGCTCACGCAAGGAAGCCAATTTTATCAAAGCGATTGGCTTTGTTGGTGACTATGATAGCGGTGAGCGTACCATTCAGGAAGTGCATGATGACCTCATTGCACAAGGATTAAATCACCTCATCATACCTAGCAAGAGCCACACGGCAGAACACCATAAATTTCATGTGGTGCTTCAATTTGACCATCCGGTATTCTCAGCAGAAGGCTATAAGCAGATAGCTGAATATATTGTGAATGACGTTCTGCCTGGATCTGATCCTGCGGTGACTGATGCTGCCCGCTATATCTACGGGTCGCCTGAGAATGTAGATTCTATCCACTATTGGAAGGGAGCAGATATCATGGTGGTTGGTCTGGCTGATATCTGGACCAAGAGCACAGATATAATGGATAAAGATAGTACAGCTATCACCGCTTCTGAGGTCTCGGTAAAAACGCCCGTTTATTGCCCTTTCCACGAGGATTCCAACCCTTCTGCCTTCATTGGTTTTTCCAAGAAAAGCGATAATTGGTATATCCGATGTTCGAGCTGTGATGAGACTTTTTGGATGCAGCAAGATAAAAGCCACCTGGAGCGAGTATGTGAGCCATACTGGTCTTATGGGACTGACATCTGGGATTTTGGTATGCTCAGTGATACTTTTTTCTATGAGAAATTGGGTAACCCTAAATTTCATATCCAGACCAAAACTGAGGAAGGTGACGATAGAAAAAAAGCGATGCGATATTTGGTGAACAACAAGCATATACGCCACCTATCCCGGATTGATTATCTCAGTGATATCGCTACCGACCAATCCTATTATGATGTCGATCTAGGCACCGGTGTTATTGCAGCCCACCACAGGGCTATACCTGTTGATGTCCAGGACAACGCTTATGTAAATCAATATCTATCAGATCGGTTTGGTGTCCATGATAATTTCATCAAAGAATGGCTGGCGGTTTTTTGTCATAGCAACTATGCCAAGCTGCCCAGCCTTATCTTCTCTGGTGGTCGTGGGACAGGAAAATCGACCTTTGCTGAAATTGTCGCTGAGATCTTCCCAACTATGTCGTTTCAGTGGTCTGGCAATGAAGAGGGTTTTACCTATGAGGTCGAGAAAAAGCTCCTGATCGTTGAGGAAAATTTATCAGATAAAGTTTCCCAATACAAAATTTTAAAGAAATACTCTGGTCAAAAATATGCTACCGTAAAAAAGAAGTTTAAGGATCCTTACCAGGTTCGCAATAATGTAAATATAATTCTGCTGTCAAATGAGCTCATACCATTGTTTGTAAGCAGGGACGAGCTACCCACAAATACCCGGAACAATCAGTTCTTTGTATTTGAATTCCCGAAACTTAGTGGAAACATTGATCCTGAAACCCAGGACAAGATTCTAGCTCGCTTGGGTCATTATATTCGTACTGAACTTAAGATCACATTTGAGGGCTTACCCTCGGCCGGTTTTCGTTATTCAATTGATGTACCCATAACGGATGCCGAGAGGGAACTTTTTTCAGCAAATACAACCGATCTTGAATCGGATGTCGATATGCTGATCCATCGTCTCATTGACCAATATTCCAATGATACTTTCCCTGACGATATGCCTTATTATCCCTTTGTTGAGCAGGGTCAATTACCCGTGTTATGGATCAAAGACTATGTTCAATCCACTCGCCATTATAACCATGTAATCAAGGGCATGCGCAGACAGCGATTGCTCGTTGGTGTGACAGATCGCATTCAGGTTGATGGGAAGCGATTATTTTGTCTGACAATGACCAACAAACTTATCCAAATGCTAGGCACACCAAACAAGCCCAAAGTGGTAGGTGTGGCCTCTAGTGTGGCAGGTAACTTATTTAATCAAGGGGCTTAGAGCCCTTATATAGCACCAGTGTGGCAGGTATGGCATGTGATGGTAGGTAATATTATATATAGAGATATTTTTAAGAGATTGTATTTGTATTTATATAGTAGTTCCAAAAATCACCTGCCATTACCGCCACTTGTGCCACTTACTTAACAAAAGAGGAAAATATATATTATGAAGTACTTTATGTACACAATTACCCTGGACCAAGGCACACAGAAGCCAGATGGAGAATGGGATGTAACAAGTAATGAAACAGAGGTAAAGTTAGAGGACTTAACTGATCACCAGGACGAAGCATTGGCAGAATTATTTGCTTCTCTGATTCAGGATAACAAGAGCAAGATTGATAAAGTCGTGAAGGAGATTAGATGAAATTCTTTAAGCCTCGATTGGATCATGGAGGTGTATTGTACGATGGTGACAATATTACAAGCATGCCAGAGTTAGAAAAGCTAAAAGCATCACGAAAGATGAATAAAGACAAAACCGGGCGGCTATTTGCCGCCTTTACCAGAGCGGAAGAACAGGCTCTGGCAGAAATAATCAAAAATTCAAAATGAAAACATATAAAAACCCGCTAGCTGCGGAATTCGAAATTAACAAAATTACATATCGGGTCGAACCCGATTATAGAAGCAACTCATGTGAATGGTGGGTACTTGGCGACAGTAAACGTAAGCGGAATCATTGCGAGCTAGATGATCCAGCATTCCCGATAATGGCTGCCGATGAAGATTGGCCTTTATCATTTGAGCTATATATGCTCTTGGGTACGGAAGATACGCATGTGCACGGTGAGTTCCTGAAAGCCTTAAACAAGGCTGTACGCCATTTCCTGCCCAAGGACCACCCTAAGTGGTGTCCAGAGGTCTCAGAGGGATACAAACTGCAGCAAGCGCAGTTAACAAGTGGGCATGGATCATGGCATTAGTTAAATATCATTGCGCCATATGTGGTCATAATATCGATGAGGATTCAAGGTTTGACCCTTGCGGAGTTTCAATTTTCTCAAACCTAGATAGGGAAACGTCCGAGCAGCTAGAGCAAATGTTCTTCTG
>JABIFX010000109.1 GCA_018650445.1 Fidelibacterota bacterium | reverse complement strand
CCCACCACTCTCCAGTGAGAGCAGCAATCACCGATAAAATCATGATAAACAAAGAAAATACAACAACATCCATAAGTAGAAACTTTTCCCTGAACTCCTTCCAACTTCGCCCAATTTCGAGGACAAAATATAGTTTTCACAGAATGTTTAGTAAGATTGAAAAGGAGGATTTTTGTGAAGACATAAAAATGTCATTTATAGGATCCGTTGGGAGGTGTGGATTAGTTGATCCCTGAGCACTTCGACTTCGCTCAGTACAGGCTTGTCGAAGGGCGAAGCTATTTGATTGTATTCATACGGTGGATTGGACATTTCGACAGGCTCAATGGCCAGTCAAGGATTCATCTCAATATGCTGATTCTTTGAACCTGGGTGGTTGAGGGGGTAATCAGCCTGATTAGATAGATTCCGCTGGGTAATTCGGCTCCACGGGCGTTGGTACCCTTCCAGTGAATTTGATGGACCCCTATCTCAGAAAACCATCTTGATCCTTTTGCTGAACTCTCTAGCCTGCAATCTGGCGAGAGACAAGCCAGCAGATAATGACTTTCCATATTCATCAATAACACATTATTAGCAATTCTAATCTTTAATTGATCAATTTTGGTCAAACAGTTTCCGCTTGCCCCTGTTATCATATATGATAACTTAAGCGTATGGAATGGCAAATATCATTTTACAATCAGAAGGTAGAATCAGAGACTTTGTCATTCCCAGCAGGGATATTAGCCAACTTCATACACATTGCTGAGATGATTGAAGAATTTGGTCCTGCGTTAGGAGCTCCTTATACTAAAGCAATGGGACAAGGGCTTTTTGAGATTAGAGCCAAAGGCAAAGAAGGAATCGGGAGATCTTTCTTTTGTATGGTCAAGGGTAAAGAGGTAATCATTCTACATTCGTTTATTAAAAAATCCCAAAAGACACCAGCAAAAGAATTGAATTTAGCGCGTAAGAGATTAAAAGAGGTGAAATCATGAGACCATCATTAAAAGATTTTAAGAAAAAAGCTTTAGCTAACCCTGAAGTTGAAAAAGAATATCTGGATCTTGCACCTGCATATGCCTTGCGCAAACAACTCATTGAAATCCGAAAGAACGCCGGTCTTACCCAAGAAGAATTGGCCGAGATATTACATACCAAAAAGAGCAATATCTCAAGGCTTGAAAATGTAAATTCAAAAATATCCCCTACATTATCAACTATTGAAGAATATGCCAAGGCTGTTGGATATAAACTTCAACTTCAATTTGTGCCTCAACACTAGCATATCATTTATGGATCAACAAGCCAGGTAGCCGTTCCCGTAGGGGATATTGCATTCCGTTAGCATACCTGTGAACGTAATTGGGGGAAGTTGGAAAGTTAAATAGTACCACCTTTCGAACTTCGATTTGGGTCTTCACATATGGCTTCGCCCCACAAGCCGCTGGGGCTGATAAATAAGAATTATCTCAATATGCTAAGTCTATGAACCTGATTGCTTGAGGACGTAACCAGCCTGACTAGATAGATTCCACTGGGTAATTCACCTCCGCTCGCGTTGATACCCTTCCAGTGAATCTGATGGCTACCTACGGCATATTCAGCATTCACCAAACTTGCGACAAATTTGCCCTGAATATCAAAAACATCAACCGTAGCATGGCTCGAGTCAAGCAGATGAAAAGATATTACGGTTCCAGCATTAAAGGGATTGGGGTAAACCTGGATCAGCTCAGGAGTTTGTGGATGAAAATGATCCACCACCGAAACCCAGGGATCTGAGATGTGGCTGCCCGGTGTACCAGGACTCCCATTTACTGGAGAATTTACAGCAATTCCTGTTATTGTCCACTCATCTACTGAATAGCTGGGACCCCCATTTAGTATATTGGGTATTCTTTGGGCAAAACTGTTTTCATACCAGATTGAGCTGACACCAGCCAGCCCAAAAGCGTCTATGTAAGCGCCCCCTGTCGAGTGAAGTTGGTAGACATCATTACCATTACCATTGATAGCACTGGACTCCTGATCTGGAGCAGCAAAGCCTGCTGCTGACATTCCGGCAGCTGAATTCGCCATGACCCATGATGAATGTGCCTCTAATATTGTATTGGCGGGAATGTGCAACACATCGTATGGATCTCCCCCATTGCTGCCACGCCATATCTGGAAATTTCCAATGTCTATAGACTCATCGGTGACGTTGGATATTTCAAGAAATTTTGGCTGTCCACCACTGCGGTTTCCGTCCATGACTTCGCTGATAATCAGACCAGGTACGGCTGAGATCTGATCATTAGGCAGAATGGTTAAAACAAAACTATCATTTCCACCCACTGAGGCAGAATCACCTCCAGAAACATTGGAAATACGAAAAATGAAGGTCTCTTCCAGTTCAGTCAATTCATCATCATTGATTGTGATTTCCAAAGACTGCAAATCACTGCTTCCAGCCGGAAAGGTGAGAGTAGTATTCGTAAAATTAAAAAGATCATTGAGGTCACCTGTGCCACCTATGAGACTGACTTCACACTGGGTCGCCAACAGAGGGTCAGCATTGATGATGGTCAATTCCAGTAAAACTGTGCCACTACTCTCCTCAACACTGAGACTGTTGCGTGAAAAATCAATTCTGGTGTTGCTTGACAGTTGGGAACTGAAGATGGATTCTGCCCATTCGGGATGATCAATAAATGGATTACGATTTCCCTGATAGCCAAATGCTACCTCATTACGATTTTGCTCGAAAGCATCTACTGGATCCTGGAGATGCCATTGAATCAAGGTGGATAATTTTCCAAAGGTAGGCTGATAGGTGGCAGTTCCGGTAATATCTACAAGTTCCAGATCGTAGAGCGAGTTGTCCGAATGATAACCCGGGTCATAGCGCACCACCATATAGAACATCATACGGGCAATATCCCCTTTTACTTCGGGACGGGGCTCCCAACTATCGCTATCGTAATTACATCCAGTTGCTTCAACATGTGTTACACCCCCATTGTCAAAGTCCAGTGTGCTGCGACTGGAATTCACACTCTCATCGCAAGGGCGAAGATGATGAATATCGGTATAGGCTGTATCGATCTCATCAGGAAAACCGTGGGATTTTGACCAGACATGCTCGCGATTCCAACGGTTGCTCCCAGTGGTGCTGCTTTCGCCACTATTTTCCGTTTTT
>JABIFX010000204.1 GCA_018650445.1 Fidelibacterota bacterium | reverse complement strand
TAAACAAAAAACGCTTCTCGAGAGGAAGCGAATTAACTTGAAACTGCGACACCAAGAGGTGTTCGCGTAACATCTTGGATGGCCGGAAAGTGTCTCTTATTTTTTAAGTGATCTTGTCCGAATTACTTTGACGACTTACACGCATGGCTTTACTGAGTGAAAGGAACAAATCTGTTCTTGAAAGAGCTGCAATCTATCGGAGTAAGCGGGAAGGCATCTTCATCTGGCCAGGGTCAGACCGATATGATGAATTGATGAGTTATTTGCCAAAAGATACGACTCAGAGTAAATAAGAAAATGCCTAACAAAGGCCAGTCTTCGTTCCTGTGGAACAACTACTGGTAAACCTGTCTACGCTTCTCCCACCGCTGTTGGCGGTGTCTTCGACACGTGGATAAGCATTGATAAGCTACATTTTTGAATTGGACGGCCTAAAACGTTTAACCACACGGAGCAATGGTGAAAATTGAATTAACCACAAATCCTTCATCCAAAGACGCAGAATTTATAAGTCAGGGGCTGGTAAACTTCAATCACGAACGGGTAAAGGATCTTGAACAAGACGACCCAGAAACAAAGTTTTCTATCTTTGTACGTGATGATGAGAATAACATTATTGGTGGTTTACGAGCCACTTGTTTCTGGAATGCGCTTCATGTTGAGTTGGTTTGGGTGTCAAAGGAGTCTCGCGGAAGTGGAATTGGTACTAAATTGATGAAAGAGGCTGAAACATTTGCCATTGAACATGGGTATGAGCTTTCTCTTTTAGAATCAGCGAGCTGGCAAGCCAAGGCTTTTTATGAGAAAATGGGTTACACGCTCATGGCGACCCTTCCCGATTTTCCAAAAGGTTATGCTACTCATTTCCTGACCAAAAGACTCCTGAGATAGTTGGTTATGATCTGGATGGATACTGATAATAAAGAAAGCGAGGCATTAAGATTTGAAGGATCCCAAAATGGTAAATCACATAGAATCTGTACGGTATAATGAAGTTGTTCTGGCTGAAAATGCTCTGGCAGAGGCACACATAAACCTGGATCTAGACGTCATAGACAATCTGTTACATTCTGATTATACAATTATTCAACCCGGTGGAAAGGTTGAGACAAAAACTGATGTATTGGAATCTTATAGGTCGGATCAACGATTTTGGAGCATTGCTAAAACAGATCAATTGGACATTCATTTTTATGGAGATACCGCTGTTGTAGTCGGTCGATGGAAGGCAAAGGGTAAAAATGGAGAGGACCATTTTAACTATTCATCACGATTTTTATCAATCTGGATAAACGAAGATAATGAGTGGAAAAACGTTGCATTTCAGTCCACAGATATTGATGATTAAAACCTTGAGAAAGTGCGATCCAGCAGTGGCCAGTCCTCGTTACCGAGGATTTGCAACCGGTAAACTCACACTCCCTAACGGGCTCTTGGACCAGCACGGGAATGCAAAACGAAAATTTTGCAGTATACAGACTTGAGTGTTAGATTGGCCTCGTGAAAATTGGGGTCGTTTGAAAACAAGCGATACTTTTGGGGGTTTAAATGTTTATTAAACATCAATTTCTGAATAAAATTATTGGCACGCTACTCATTGTGTTAAGTGTATCAGCTCAATCCGTTATAACGCTTCCTGAAGATTCAGTTTCATTTGGTCTTTTTATAGTTGATTATCAATCAAAGGAATTTGAACAAGGGACAATCCTCAACTATCCAGCCTGTGTGGATGCAGACACTGTTTTTATACCCATGGAGCTTGAGGTTCAACCAGCAGCAGATTTTGGGTATACAATTATGACCTATCCCTGTACTGGAGATACTGTTTTTCACGGTACCTATGTTTGGATGGGGCTGGGTGAGATATTTGCACCAGATAGTTTTATATCAGCTGATTCTTTTTATGTCCAGGAAGATTCGATTCGAGAGCCACAATCACTTCAGCATTGGCGAGAAACTGGAGTTCCACTGGTGGATACTTTGGAAATTCAAGCCGCTGATTCAGCCTGGAATGCCATCAAAAATCTCAATGTGGTGAGCCAGTTTGCCCACTATCCATATCAGGTTATCATCTATCGCTATCCCCCTAGCCTGGGAGCGCTTGATCCCAGTGTGGCAAAATGGATCGTATTTTTGTATCGTAACCCGGTCTCACCCATTGTCACCTATGCTGGTCCCGCTTTTTCCTTGAGTTTTAACAATTCAGAGTATGAATTTCCAGTTGTGGTAGACGATCGACCGCACACCTATCGGCTACCTGCTGAAGTTTTGGGCCTTGTTGATGAAAATGCACCAACACAATGGACCTTCACCTCTACTCATCAATCAGAAAATCAATTGTCCTTTTACTTTGATGAGTTTGTTTTTGGTCCCGGGGATACCATCGATTGGACGGATACGCTCTCCCATGATATGGAAAGCATGGACCCTTCGGATCCCATAATACAAACATTTATGTACCCTGGTGGGTTCTCTCCTCCAACATTCTCTGACAGGCATACCAACAATCCTTCCGGTTTCATCATTCGTACCAATAATTCACCGCAACAGCTAACTATCGAAGATACTTTGTCTTTTGAAATAAATGGATACGCCAGATCGGATCTGAGAAAGTTCTATCCTCTGACACTGGGAAATAAATGGAAATGGTCTGCTTCTCATCATTATATCGACTCTGTACGTACTGAAGAGGTGATTGCGGTGAGCGAGTTAGCAGATTTTACAGAATATGTCATCGAGCGCAGGGGCCATGATTACCAACTTTATGGTGGAGGGGTAACGGTAGACACAATTTCCAGGTTCACTCATGTCTTTGATCGCGCCAACATTTATTCTGCCCCAACCTCCCAAGCTATGACTGTCTCTTTTTCTGATGTTAACCCAGACGACGAGATATCGTTTCTTTACCAATTGGTGGACGATAGTCCTGAGCTATTGTTAATAGAGGGGAATCAATTTTACAGCTCAACCTGGCGCTATGGAGTTGGGCTTGCAGCAGAATTCATGGATCCAGGTGCGGTTAAAAGTTTAATTGGTTACCAAATTGATGGGGTATCCTGGGGCGACATGAACCCAATTCAAGTTTCAATAAATGAGCACGACATTTTTCCATCAAGCTTTGGTCTGGTGGCATATCCTAATCCATTCAACCCCAGGGCCAGCATTAGCTATACAGTACCCTTTACTGCAGATATCAAACTGTCGGTTTTTAATATTGCAGGTCAGACGGTGCAAGTCATCGTTGACTCAAATCAAGAACCAGGCTCATATAAGGTTCACTGGAATGGGCTGAATCACTCTGGAAGACAAGTGAGCGCGGGCATGTATTTTATTCGGCTTCAAGCTCACGAACATTCCCAGGTGGTGAAGATCCTATATATAAAGTGAAAACCACAACCTGGACCCAGCTGAGCTCTAACCACTCATGTCGGTGATGCTTGGGTGCGATGAACATAAAGTTTTGCAGGTTAAAAGATTCAAAAAGGGGTGGACAGAGTGCATAGACTCATGGAAGCAATTATCTATCGCAGTGCAAATCCCGTATTCCATGGGAATGGATTGACACACAGAAGTTTATCTACCCGTGAGATAACGGTGTTAGCTATTGGGGTTATTCTGTTGTCTTCATTCCTTTCTTGTACGTACCAGGCACCAGTTACTGTGCCGTTGTATTCTTCGCGACTGGATCCCCCAGAGCTGTCAGTAGAGCCACATGGGGTTTCCCTGGGATTTAGCGCAAAGTTTGCGAATGAAATTGTCATGATCCCTGATGCTAAAGCTGTTCCGCCCATATTAAACAACCCAAAATTGGGTAGTCGAAAACAACCACTCTACATTTCGCCTCATATGGGGGTGGCCGTAAATAGGCATCTTGAACTATCCTACGACATCTATAGCGGGTTACTGCTGCGAACTCAGTTATTAGGTAAAAGGCGTGAGGAAGCAAGTATTGGGAATAAAAGTGCTACCCTCTCAATTGGCTACAACTTTACATCGAACTCTGATGAACTCTATACTTCCGATAGACCATATTCAGATCAAAGATTGGCCGAGTATGATTGGCGGGTGAACTCATTTCGGTCCAACCTCCTGTTTGGTTATCGATTCCATAAGAGTGTGCTCTACTATTGCGGAGCGTTCTATGAATCATATTCCTTGACTGGTTACCTGGATCAGTATGCCCATCCAGATATAATAGAGAACGATGAGCACTATTCTTTAGATGCTACAGGGCACAAGCAAGGGCTCGGATTGGGGGTTGAGTTTCTATTTGACGCTAAAATTGCTGAACAGTCAATAATTTACACGCTTCAGATTTCTGAAATTTCATGGGGTAGCTTGTCCACCGATCGTATTCTGAACCATGGCCTCACTGTGAAGTATTATTTTTAAGGTTGTTGGAAATTGAAAGAGCTCAATATTTCCAATCGTAAATCCCAAAAGGTAGCTGGGTAAAATACACCGAAGGCGAGATTCCGACCATATACAAGGGGTATAAAATGAAAAAATATATGCTGTTAATTCTTATGCTGATTCTGGTAGGACCTTTACACTCGCAAAATCGTGTGCTTATGCTGGACGGGGAAGGTGATTTCATTTCATTGCCCAGTGCCATCATCGATGGTAGCAATTTTTCCATTGAAGCTTGGTATAGGGTGGAAGGGGTTGGTGGAGGAACTGAAGGGCAGAATATAATATTTAGTCAGAGATCTCAGAATATCGGGTGCTACAACAGCGCAATTATTTTATTGGCCAAAGTAAGAGAGTCATTTCCATATGCATATTTTAGTGTGCGGACTGATCAATCATGTTCGCAGGCATTAATGACTGAACCCGTGGACTTAAATGTGTGGCATCACATGGTAGCCACACTCAGCGATGGGATACAAAAAATCTATGTTGATGGTAATCTTGTAGCTGCGACCCTCAATTCACAGGTGGGTAGCTATGCTGCAAACCTTACGACGATTGAGATTGGTCGTCACTTCCAAAACGATTTGATATATGGTTATTTTAACGGGGCCATAGATGAACTCCGGGTTTGGGATTACGGTCTATCTGAGGATGATATTCAAGCTAGAATGTTTAATCCGCTGACTGGCAATGAAGCAGGACTTCTTGCATATTGGAATTTCGATGGGGGCTCAGCGGTTGATGTATCACAGCATGGTCATGATGGTCAACTCCTGGGAGATGCCACCACCATAGAGGAAGTATTG
>JABIFX010000219.1 GCA_018650445.1 Fidelibacterota bacterium | reverse complement strand
TGATGATATCATCATCCTGGCTCGTATCTGGCAGCTGGTTGTCAAAGAAGAAAGCCGCTACTTAACCTCCATCGATGTCCTGGAGAAGTTGCTCTCTGAAAAAGACAACCCCATTGATTATCTGGATAAGATTATTCGGCTCCTGGAAAACCAGCTTCTATTCACGGCCAAGAAGAAGATCACCCACGGCAAGGAAATTCACGAACCCATCAAGCGGATACGCTATGCCAAGCGTTCCCTTTTAGAGGAGAATATTTCCCTCCACAATAATTTCGTTAACATCCTCCTTGACGAACCAGAGGATGTGGATCAAAAGCTGGAGTGCCCATACACATCCAATAAAGAATTTATTGCTGATTGGTTTTCATACACCCAAAAGTTGCGGGAATTGAGCTACTACGATTATCAAGAAATTCGTTATGATGAAGTGCTTGATGGGGCCTCAGCCAATGACCTTTTAAAAGTCATGCAATGGCACAACCGTATCCAAAAACGTCAGGAGATTACTACTGAGATTTTTCCCCTTCAGGATATCGTTGAAGAATATGCGCTAGATGAGAATGAAACCACCATGATCATGTATCTGGTCAAGGAGGATTTGGATGGCAATAACGTAGATGTGGATGAGCTCCTTAAATTGGTCAGTTCTGATTCCCATGAGGTCTACAATAACAGACATTATTTGAACCAGGACGCCAGGATGGTGAAACATGGACTCATCGAATTGACCGAGACGATGTTTCTCATGAGTCGGGGCTCTGAAGTTCGCGTGACACCGGACATCATGAAGCAAATCATTTTGGATACACCCATTAATGATGACGAACGTCTTGATCAGATTTTGAAGGGCAATGAGATCTTTACCTTGATTGATCCCAATTATGATATGGAAGATCTCATCCTGCATACAGAGTTAAAAGAAACCTTACTCACTTCAATTGGTAGGTATCATCACAACATAGATGAGGTGTTGTCTCAGTGGCAATTATACGATGGGCGCATGGATGTGGTTGGCAGGGTTCGGAAAAAGACAGAACCTGGTTTATTGATGCTCCTTCATGGCCCATCCGGAACGGGTAAAACCTTTGCATCAGGAGCAATCGCGAAGCACCTGGGGAAAAAGCTGCTTATTACAGATATCTCGAGACTTCAGTCCAAATGGGTGGGTGAAAGTGAAAAGAATGTGCAGCGCTTGTTCACGCTGTTTGAAAGAATTGTCCGACGCGTTGAAAATCCACCGGTTTTGCTGCTCAACGAAGCTGATCAATTTCTGGCCACACGCATGACAGAAACCAGGGATAGTGTGGATCAGATGAACAACAGCTTGCAGAATATTTTTCTTGAGGGCTTTGAGCGTCTACGGGGGGTTATGATTGCCACCACCAATCTCCAGGAGAATATGGATTCTGCTTTCTCGAGGCGTTTTCACCTCAAGCTGGAGCTGCCTCAGCCAAGTGAAACTGAGCGCGTGCAATTATGGGAATTACACCTTCCTCCTACCATCCCCCGGTCCAGGGATCTAGACATCGAGAAGTTGTCCCGTGACTATATCCTTACCGGGGGACAAATTAAAATTATCATTCAGAATGCAGCGACGGAAGCGGCTTCACGCCAGGGAACAGATCAAGTTCTCAAGCAGAGTGATTTGATGAAATATTGTGAGTTAGAAGGGACAAATACTGTTAATCAAAGAACCGCACCAATTGGATTTGCGGTGGCTTAAAGGAGAAATATGGAAAACGATATTAGAGCACTGGGTGAATTGGATTTGAACAAACTTATTTTTGTAGTGGCAGAAGAGATTAAGGATGAGGAGTTAAGGGCAATGGTCTTTTCGCCTGGCGTTCATTTCATCACAAATCCTATGACAGGTAGAATACGTCTCTGTTTTGAAGCCATGATTATCGCCCACTGGGGATTTTCAAAGGAGGTGCTGACATTTGCGTTGATGCTCCTGGATCATGAGTGGTCCGAATACAAAAAGACCAAGCCCCAATATCAGGATGATTAGGTGAAACCGGGATAAACAGGCAGGTATTACTCCAACGCTTCACTTTCTACCTTAGTTCTGATCTCGTTAATTAATGTTCTAATGTACTCTAGGTCCTCACCTTCTGGATAATAGCCGAAATGTCTAAACCTTCTTTGCTCAAAAAAGAGGACAGCCCTCATTTCGGACAGTGTCTTTGCACTACGTGAATTTGCCAACTCAGCGCAGTTGGGGAGTTCATATCCGTCGAAAGTCAGGGCAAATTCTGAAATATCAAAATAATCGGCTTCTGGTGAAGGGATTTCACTAAACTGTAAAAGCTTATTGGGGACAGTGTTTTTCATCATCCCAACTGGACTCTCTTTTTGGGCGGGTTTTTAATTTAATCACTATCAGACTTCTCATAAGCCCGAAGGCTTAATAAATCGTTTGCAAATAGTTCATCTTCTGTACCGACAACCACATTTACTAACCACAATTCTTTTCCACTCACATCAGTAATGAGCATGACAGAAATAGGGGCATCACTCGTGATAAATTGGACAAGATTCTCTTCCTCGAGTAGCCCTTTAAGCAATGCCTCCGAGTAGGTTTCAAGTCCAACTGAGGAAAAAAAGAATGTCAACATCGTTATTTGATCTTCAGCCCAACATTCAACATGATATTGTCGACCATCAGATAAGCTCCCCTCATTCCACCCAACATCTATTGCTTCGTTTTCTTCAGATTTAACGAAGTTTCTGATTTGGTCTGATCGGTCAGGCTTTGGATACATTGCTATCTTTTTCTTCAACTTTGGAGTTTCTTCCAAATCATTTCAGTAATTTTGACAGAGATATCATCTGGATGGGCAGGATTATATCCCCCATCTTCGGACGTGGGTGGAACCCAATGTCCAAGCAAGTTCCTGACCCATAGGGAAAATCCAAAATGCTCATTGATGAGATTTTCTTCACGGATCTGTTTTAGGTGCTTTATTTGTTCTGCAGACATTGCTGCCAGAACAATAGCAACAGCCTCCTCAATATTATTCGGTTTGTCTCGTTTCATAAGCTGAAATCTACACTTTGGATATCCCCTCGACAGAAAAAAGAAACGCTGCTTAAGTCTTCCGGCTTTCTACAAATTCTCGCAGCTTTTCATGATTTCCTTTGACACAGCAATATCCACAGCCAAACTCATCCTTACGGGCATTTATATACAGCTGGTGCCCGGTACTCGGACACTGGGCTGACCAAATCTCAGGATTAAGCAGAGGGGGTTGAGGATGCAGGCCCAGCTCGGAAGCGACTTCAATGATTTTCGTCCTCTGTTTACTGGCGACCTCTTGATTTCTTCTAATGGTTGCATTCTGTCTCTGGTTTATCTCTTCATAATCACTCTTGATAAGCAGCCCTTCAGCCAAAATTTTGACCGGAGAGTAGAATCCGCAGACTGCATCGAAATACTCGCTGAGTAAAAACATACCGGAACGTAAAATAGAGTCTGTATGGGTCATGGTAAGCACTCTCATGGCCTGCTTGGATTGATTAAGCAAAAGGGGTTCAAGTTTTGCTATTTCATCTGCAGATGCTCTGGTGGGATTCTCATAGGGCGTCTCCTCTGTGACCATCCAAAGTTCATCGCCCCTGGCTGTTTGACGTATATAGGCGATTTGATCCATGTCCAGGATGGCCATTACAAATAATTCATAAGCACAGAGTGCCACAGCGTCTTCTGGAAGAGCTGCTGAGCTTTCTGCGTCCTTGCCCCACACGTTGGAGCTCAAGATCTCAAGGTTTTGATTCCAGCTCATTTTAAGCACTCCAGGATATTCTCCCGTGTTCCAAAAGGAACCAAAAAAGGGAATGAACTATCGAAAAATCTTGTTTGACACTGTCTGTCAGAAAAGTCACCCTGATGAAAATGAAAGGCCAGTTGCAATTTCAGAAATTTCCGATTCTCTTCCATATACGATCCCAACTCCCACAAGCCTTTTAGCAGGTTCTCTGCAGTCTTGTCGCCATATTCCGTCATGAACGAGTGGTAGGGTCTTGAGAAGTAAGGGATGTGAAGCCCTCCGGTGAGACCGGAGTATGGACGGATGATCTTTACGGA
>JABIFX010000200.1 GCA_018650445.1 Fidelibacterota bacterium | reverse complement strand
TCAACAGGTTCTTTTACCTATACTCCTGATCCTGAGTTTAATGGTACTGATTTGTTCAGCTTTACCATCACTGATAATGGTAATGATGGAGATGGCCCACACTATTTAACAAGCACTCCAGGTTTTGTAAACATTGAGATATTTGCTGTTAATGACAACCCTGTTCTCGTAGGATTATCCGACACAACGGTGAGTGAAGATGAAGACTTTGGTCGGATTCTTTCGGCTAGTGATGTAGATATTCTGACAAATAGCCAGACGCTTAGCTATAGTACCATTAGTTCTAACCCCAGTTTGGTATTGGTGAGCATCATATCGGATGACGGTTCGGGTAGTGGAGAGCTTAATATAAATCTCCAGGATGATCAGCATGGTAGCTCAGAGATCACAGTGGTCGTAAGTGATAGTGAGGTACCATCTTTAAGTGATACGACAGTATTTACGCTTACAGTTGATCCTGTGAACGATATCCCGGTTGCAGACGATCAGTTATTTAGTACATCAGAAGATACTGACTCTTTGTGGGTCTTATCTGCAGATGATGGTGATCCTATGGATAATGCCACAGATAATCAGATTTTGATTTATGAAATTATTACCTCGACTTTATTTGGCTCTCTGACCCTTCAGGATGATACACTTGGGACAATTCTTTACTCTCCAACGCCAGATTTCTCGGGATACGATATTTTTACTTATGCTGTCCATGATAGTGGCCTCGGTGTAACAGATGATGTTTTATATAGCGATACAGTTCAGGTTGACATTACAATTAATCCTGTGAATGATCCACCAATCATAGAATTTATTTCACCTTCGGGTGATTCGCTAGTCTATACAAACATTGAGGGCTATGGTGAATTTCAGATCTTTGCCAGAATTTATGATCACGATAGTGACTCTTTAAGCATCCTGTGGATTGATAGTCTAAACGGATCACGCGACACGTTATCATCTGATGACTATACATTTGTGGATAGCATTGCTCGTATTCGACTTGACACCACCCTGTACGCCGGTAGACACAATATTATATTGTTTGCTGAAGACAATGGTGAACAAAATCCAGATTATATAGAGCTAAACGATCAACAATTCCATTCTGCCGACACTTCAACCCAGATTAAAATTGGTTATCCAAAGCTTGCGCATGAGGATAATCAGGCATTCCTGAAAAGTGCTGGATCGAATCCCATTAGAACTTTACTTCCACTTACAATCATCAACGGTGAGATAGAAAATACTATAAATGCCCAAAATGGTTTGGCCCTAGTGCTTCCCAGCTCGCAGAATGTAGTGAAGTGGGCTTCGGCTACTGAATTTGAAGTCTCTCAAGACGGAAAGTTAACAAACCCAAGATTGAGTTCTGATTCGACGAAGTTTATTTTCGATGTTGTTGGCTCTTGGGCTTCTGATGACACCATCACTATCGAAAACCTACAATTGAAGGGGTTCTCTGATGTTTTAATCCCCTCATGGATTCGCTTAAGCGCTGATGCCAGTGATAATTATGATATAGCGAATGCTCAATCCATGCACCATTTAAGAGTTGGAGACACTCAACTAAATGTTTCTCGACATCATGCTTATACAATCGGGGACGATTCAAATCGTATTCTCGATAGCATAAAAATTTGGGAAAACACCGTCCCCGTAATCAGCAAAAATGTTGGTATCCACCTTAAGATTCCTGAAGCTCTTCATATGAAATGGAATTCTGATGCTGAGTTTGTTTGGATTGATTCAATGGGTGTTCAGCGGTTAGATATGTTTGGAAGAGATACAATACTGCAGGATGGTGCAGTGCTCTCAGTAGAAATTCTAACTGATTTGACCAAAGCAGACACTTTATATTTGAAGGGACCTCTTTTTGAGGACTTTGCTGCTATTTCTGACAGTTCCATCCTAGACCTTTCAGTGGTTTATCCACATCCAGACTCTAGCTATTCATGGCAAAGATCAACTGCAAACACTATCCGAATTGGTGATCCAAGGATCTTCTCTGTAGAGCCTCATGTCTTTATTAGGGATCTAGATCCAATGTACTCAGATACCCTAGCACCTATAATAATTAAAGAAAATCAAGAGGTGGCAGCGATACAGGCCACAGAAGATATTATTATAGCACTACCAGATACTTCGCAGCTAGTTTGGGATTTAACCCAATTATCCTCAATTATTTTTAATGATAACTTAATTGCAGGGATATCTCTTGATGATCCCCATCATATGCGGATAGACATATCGAGTGATTTAGAACCCGGAGATAGTCTTCTTTTTAGGCAGTTGAGAGTTTCCAACATAATTAGTCGGCAAAAACCTGATACTCTACTGATGTCCCTAAATCAAGGCCTCTCCTATAATCGTGTTGATACTACCTTCATTGGTGTGGGGGCCCCATCAATTACATCAATTGATACTCAAAAGTTTTTAATCCAAGATATTTCGCAATTTCTGACCCCAATTCAAATTATTGAAGATCAAGCGTTGAGAACCATTGGTTCAAAATATGGAATCGTTCTCCAATTAGAGGAATTATTCCCTGTACATTTTGACTCAACGGTATCTATGTGCTCTATTATGCTTAATGGTATATCCTCAGAGGCTACAGTCTCTGCAGTTGGTAATCCGGGCCAGAAAAAAATCCAAATTTCCTCACAGCGTTTGAATGATATGACCCGTGGAGATACTTTACTGTTAGAGGGCCTAAAGGTGAGTGGGTTCTCATCTTCATTTGGTTTTGCAAGTGGACTCACCCTTCTGTCGGTTAAAGGGGATTCAAGATTTACAGCCCGAGATGTTTCTGTAAAAGCCATTGGGCGTCCAGATTTCAATTTTGAAGAGACTATTAGGGCATTGTACGGAGGGCTTAATTCTATCGAATTGCCACTATTAAGTTTCTCAGATGATCCAGAAGTAAATATTGTACAAGGCAACCATAGAATCAATTTGAACATTCCTGAGTCAGTTCCTCTTCGCTGGCAGGAAGTTCCTTTTCTACAAATTGAGGGGGACTATCAGGATGTTTCACCGGTGCCACAATATCTAAGTGAGAAAAAACTAGTGATGGAAATAAATGCTGATTTTAATGGCGATATAGTTGGTATTAAAGGTTTGCGAGTTTTTGTCGATGGATATGTAAATGGTGGGGAAATCAGCGGTGGATTAAATGATACAACCTTCTTTGACACACTTAGAGGATTTCTTTCGGTTGGTGATATTACTTTTGCTAGTAGCGATTCAATTGACCAAATATTTTTCAAAACTAATACAGACTCAGAATCACGGACTCTCAAACCTATTGCTATCGGGCAGGGAGATGTGTCAATCATTGATTCAAGTTTAGGAATAATTCTAAGAATACCTCAAAGCTTGGATGCATATTGGGATCCCATGGGCATCCCCTCAATTGAATTTTCCGCTCTCAGTTTAGGAGATTCCGTTTGGTATAGCGATAATTATAAGGATATGGGACTGCATCTTGGGAATCTCCCCTTAAATGAGACCATTAATATTTCTGGTCTCCGCTTCACTCCATTTGATAGTTCAAGTCAGGGGAATTTGCAACTTGTACTTGATGGTGGGGCCAATAGCATGATCGTTAGTGATCCATTCTCAAAAATAGTTGCT
>JABIFX010000198.1 GCA_018650445.1 Fidelibacterota bacterium | reverse complement strand
CCCTCTCCGAGGGGAATAAAGATTCCTTCACTCATCGCAATACCTGGAATCATTAATGCCGTATCGTTTGATGTTGTGAGATACCAACCGTCCATGGTGGAATCTTCTGACCACATAACGAATAGTTCCAGGGACCAACCCATGCGGGTTTCACTATCAAGCTGAAGTTCAGAGAAATATTTTAAAGTGATTGGGTTGCTTAGTCCAACTTGCCAGGAAAGCAGGAGACACGATCCCAACAACAATTTTCTCAACAATGGCTTCATTTACTTACCCCCCATTGAATTTTTAATTCCTTCAACGGAAGATAGTTCTCCCGTGAGATTGAATAAACTTTTTTCTCGATTTCAATCCAACTGGTATCAATGTCCAATGAGCAATATTCCAGTTGGAGATGGTCTGGCACATGGATTTCATAATTCGCCCATTCCAATGAACGACCCCAGGTCTGGGTTGAGGTTAGGATGTAATCAAAGAGATGGTTTTCAGCTGTTTGCCAGTATTCCACATGAATATTGGCTTCCGAAACGGCATCAATTTCCAGTACAAACGACACCCCCTTTTCCGCCCCCATAATTGGGAGGTGAACACCTGTCTCCAGGGATAACACTTCTATCATGTCAGGGAAAGGTAATTGCTCGCTCACTGGAAATGGATAAAACAGACGCGTCTTCACAGCATTTTCAGAGGGGTTTAGAAAGTGATACTCACCACGCAGGACACACAATGAATCACTGACATAAAACACCAGATCTTCACCAACAAAGATGGGGGATTGCGCCTGGCTGGTTTGGATATGAAAGCAAAGGAATAGGAGTATCGCGACCTGCAAACCCTTATGATCTCTCTGCCGAATGCGTTCCATTTATCCCTCCCCTAAAAAATTTCGGGATACTCCTTATCCCTCTATAATTGCTTTCAGGTCAGCTTTAAGTTGAGTCTTAACCTCTTGAGATAAATTGTGCCAGCGTATCCCACGAAGCGCCCCCTCCAGCGCGTACAGCATGTTCAGACATCCTGGTGCGTTGAGGGCATCCAATCTCTGCAAGACACCAAGGCTCCCAATCTCAGTCAGATCAGCTGGTGTATGGATTCCAACGGCTTCTAATCGTTTCTCAAGCACAACTCCAATATTGGGCAACTCTGATAGCATTAGACAATCAAGCCTTTCATAATTTTACAGTTTCAATGGTTTCAACAGGAAACCAGTCGTCCATGTTCCCATAAGCGCTCTTGTCAATGGGGAAGGGATCCACTTCCATGACCTGATCAATTTCAATCAAAACCAAATAGCGTTTGCCAGCCCAACGAGCATATTGCTTTTCACTCAGTTTGAGTTGAGTTGCGTATCTGTCCACCAAAGCAATAGACTCCCCTGGACTCATTTTCTCTGAGTTGACGACACGCTTCACATTCCCACGAGCCAGAATCAAACCTTCTGCATTGTTATTTATCAGATAGAGTACATCACCTTGGAAGACCCTACCATATGGCATTTTGCGGCCTGTTGCCCCGCGGATGAGCATTGATTTTTGTTTGGTTAGCAACAACTCCAATTCATTGGCTTTTGCGTCGAGATAGACGACATGATCCATTATTTGATATTCATCTTTAATACAATTAGGGTTTTTATTTCATTAATTTCTTTTTCGCTTCTCACCTCCTGGGTGATGGCGCGAATTTTCCCAAAGCGTCTACCGTTTTGGAAGGCAGTTTTAAGATCGGTAGACAGAGAACTCTCCAGAATTGCAGGCTCTGCTTTATCACCAAAATAGAATGTGATTTTGAAACCACCAGAGACCAGGGAAAGCCAGAAGATAGTTTTTGATTTCCTGGTCACTTTCATGAGCCAAGATTTGCCATCATGGTAGTATCGCCATTCCTCAGAAAAATCTGGATGTATGGATTGGATATAGCTAAAAAGGGACTCCCACCACTTTTTGGTTTCTCCCAGATGAAAGAAAATTATTTCCTCACTTGGAAATTGATCTTTATCTGAAAGAAGTGGTGTTTCCATCATGCAACGATGAGTTTTAGGTTTCCTGCTCTTTTAGCTCGCGCTGGGAGATAAACAAACCAACCAGGAGAGCCATGACACAAAATGCACTGGCACCCCAGGGTGCGTCAGCACCAGTAGCAGAAAAGACCAGGAGGGTTGTGGATAACACTACTGACCAAAAGACAAGTCCGACGAGGGGAATAGCGATACCTGACCAACTTTTGGCGTGTTTTGTAAAGGAAAAAAGAATCATCAATGCCAGGTTTAGGGCCACGGTTAAAAAACCAGCTCCTGTCACTTTAAAACCTGCCAGTATCAGCATCTGTAGATCAGGATTCAGGCTGGACCAATCAACGCCAGCTGCCTTGCTGTGATAGTCAAAAAACTGAGTGGCTGTCACAAACTGCAAGCCTGCACCTGCTGTGATAAACACAACAATGGAATATAGAATGACTGCAATCAGCTTTGCTTTATTCAATGCCCCGCTCCTCTTCCCCGCGTTTTTGATATTAAAATATGTGCTCTGGATTTTTCCAGCGCGCTGTAATATACACATGAATTCTCAAATTTAGATTTGCACCTTTACATTGCTAGTCTTACTCATTAGTAATAGCCTTGACTAGAACAAGAATCTTCACTTTTTCCCTGTATTAATCAAAACTCTTGTTTACTTTTCACTATAAGCCAAACACACCCTCAACGATGAGACCTGACAGTTTTACCTTTTGATCAGGGTTGAAAAATGAATCCATATCATCGTGCCAGTAGGAATAACTCCCTCGTACAGAAAAACGTTCAATTAGCTTGAGCTCAAGCCCTACACGCAAACCATAGTTGTATTCATAGCTGGTATAACTAATGGATTGTTCAAACAGCGTAACTTTTCTGTGCAGAAGCGGACTCTGCGATTGGAAACCACCCAGCAAAGTGATCCTGCTCCCGAGTTGAAATGGAATTTGAGCATGCAAGGCTAGTTGATAAAACTCATCCCTTGTGTCCGACCTGAGAAGCCCTCCACGAAGTTCTTCATAATGATATGCGAAACTGTTCTCTGTGAGAGAAAACCCCAACCTGAAATATTTGAGGTCTGTTTCAACCCCAGCTGTATAACCAGTAATTCTCTCCCACTCATTGGTTGGTTCTACTCCGCTTGCAACAGAAAGTGGGTAATACCCACCCACGCTAAGTTTGAGGGCATCTTTGAGTTTGAGAAGCTGAAGCTTGGGCTCAGCCGTGAAGCTCTTGTTGATTCCAAAAACATTCTTAATTGTGATGTTCCAGCTGTCGAATTCTGTACCGGCAAGAGGATGATAAGCACTTGCTGTCCATTCAGCATAACTATAGGAAAGCTCGACGTGTTGATTGATAACATGTATGAGATGGATGTCTGTAATGAGATAAGCCAGATTCAAAAGACCTCTGGAGTGATAAGAGATGCCCGACTGGGGGGTGATGATCTTACCAGCAATGTCAATATGTTGACCAAAACGGATGGAGTAAAAATCCAGAAAACTCAATTCATGTCCCCTGGTTATTTCCACATCATGACCCCGTTCAGGATCCTCGTCAGGATCTGACATAATGACATGCTTAATAAAATTGATATCCCCCAAGCCCTTTTGATATTCAATTTTTTGCTCTCCGCTGGTGCGTGGTACGTCAAGAACATCCATGGCAGCATTCCCAGCTCTGTATTGAAAGAGATTCCAATCGTCACCCAAAGGAACGCTTGCACTCATACCAATACCAGCGCGAGCGGCGGTTGGTAAAGGATCCTCTTGTTCCCCGCCTTTAAAACTGACAGTTGTACCAATGTTGACAGTACTCACCCCCAGGGATGGTTTCAGACTCAAGGTTAAGTCATTCCTTAGTTTGAGATCCAGGGGAAGGCTGACCAACAGACCATGATCAAAGACCATATTCTCTGCCAGTGCATCATCAGTGAGATGTTGTCTGACTTGTTTGCTTGCAACACCATAGGAGACTTCCAGAGGAACGCCCCTGGTGGTGTCAGAATATTTTGCAGCTAGAACCAGAGCATTCGTTTTAAACCAGGTTCTGAAGATCCCCATTGACGTCCCATTGGCATCGGTATACTGCTGCACACCAGCATCGAGATAAGTTTCATATTGATGCAGATTGAATTGTAATGGAGACTGGGACATTTTGTATGACACACGGAAATGCGCATGCTCCAAAAACATATCATCAACCAGGCCTGGTAACCACTTCATACGCAGGCTGGATTCTGAAGCAGACAAACTGGGACTATCAAGAAAACCGTTTGCGGGGTTGTAGTAGACAGCTCCGTGATCCTCATAGGGCAAGCCTACACCCAGCTCACCCATACCATTTAGAGATGTTATAGGAGAAATCAGCAGAAACAACGCAGACTGAGCTTGAAGCTCAACGCCTGTAAAAAGAATCACAGCTACCAATAACCGCAGCACTAGGGTCCGCTTATTCATTTTTTAAAAACATCCCTTTCGGACATCATTTCAGATACAACTTCTGTTTGAATCGCTATGACTTGTGATAGACTGGTATGAATTGTCCTATCCGGATGCCAGGGCAACAAACTCTCCTTCGACCTTCACTCTATCCTCAGGACAGTTATAACAGCAAGAGGCAAAGTTTTGCATCTCAAGGATGAATATCCCCGAAACGCCCATTTCCGTGATATCAGTTATGAGTAAAAAACCAGAGCGCGGGCTAAAGCCTCCTCCCCTATCAAAACTGGTCATAAAGATCATGTTTCCCCCTGAACTAAAACCCTCCATATCCCAGTTGAAGACACCCTCCTGAAAGTTCTCGTTGAGAATATCAACATAAAAGGTATCTGAGACCTGCAGAGTTATCTGCTCATATTCGTCGTCACCCAGCATTCGGGTTCCCAGAATTGCTTCAGCGCCATACGTCATATTGTCCAGGGTTAGGACAGCTTTTCCAGGATTGAGATCCAGGCCTCTGGAATCGGGGTCAGAACAACCAATAATGAACAATAACGTTAGCAGTATTAATGTCTTATACATTTTTGCCTCCCCCACATATTTGTCCCCCTTGTTTGACTAGACCTGTGGAACTTAATAAAAAGAAAGGCTGGCTGAAAGCCCGGCGATGACATCCAAAGAGGCTTCACTGGACCAGGTTGCACCGGCTGAAACCAGGGCGGTAAAGACCAATCGGGTTTCCTCATCGATATTTGCAATACCAGCCGTTGGTAGAAGCAAGAGTCCCACATCAGGCTTAATCGTGGCTTCCCCTCTTTTGTTTTTCAACTTGCCGAAGGGGAGAAATGTGGAAAAGGAGACACCCATCACACCCCATTTGTTTTTGCTTTTTCGTGGAATGAGTTTTATCGGATTGGCAGTTAAAGAAATAACGGAAATGGCTCCTTTGGCACCATAGCCGCTGCCCCTTACAATTTTGGCTGGCGTTCTCGTGTAGCTCAATGTAGTGAGCATAAATTTGTTTGACTGGGTTGAATCAGGGGCAATAAATGTGAGACCCGCCTCCACTGTACTTGGTGAGATCTCCACCTTTGAGTCTTCCCTGTCCGTCCCATAGTAAGCAGCCTCATGCAAGTAACTGATTCCGGCTCTAACATTTTCTTTGATATCAAATCCAAGGCTTACACCAGCAGATGAGTTATTATTGGTGATGCTCACTCCTGAGGATATTGAGGTCTTTTGTCCCACGATGAGGTGTGTATAACTCTGACCTAAGACGATTTGTGTTGAGCAAACAACTATAAGGATTATGATGTGTTTCTGAAGTATTCGAAATGATTGTTTCAATGGTGTTTCACCTGTCAGTTTGTGATTATAGAATTCGTAGCCTTTAATCAATCTCTTTGTTCAATACCCTCTTAGTCTTGATCCGTTTTTCCAGCCCAGCCCTAGAGACAATCTTATCTGGCTATTGTCCCAGCTATAATTGCTTAAATCCTGTCCGCCTCCCTGAAACCAAAGACCTTTCTGGTAACGCACTTCCAACGATAAAAGACCATAAAGTTTTTGGGACAGTTGTCTGGATAGCCTGGCAATCCCACTGACTCCCAGGGCGTGGGTATAGACAACCTCTCGATGATATGACAGTCCGCTATAATCCAGGACAAAGGTCTGTTTGACAGGGCTATAAATAGGACCAACCCCGTAGCCGGTCATGCCCTTACTAGACCAGAACATCCTGATGTAAAAGGGAATGGATTGCTCAAGATTATACTGGACCCGTTCTCCCAAATCAGGATCAAAAGTATGTTTTCCATATTTGGGGTTGTAATTTTCTTCGAATCCAAGCCCCACCTGAACCAAAGATGAGCCTCTAAGCCTAAACTCATAACCTGCATCTCCACTCCACACATAAGCAATGGGTTTTGTCCAGGAAGTGGGTTCATCGTTTTCCGAGTGGTGTAAGTATTGACCATATACCAGATTGGCATATCCCTGACTATAAGCCGAAATGGCCAATGTGCCCAACAACAGGATCTGCTTGAGTATTACCATGAGTTGGTAGGCTCCAGGTTATAAACTGCCATTGTTTTGGAGTACTTCTCTCTATCAATTGACAGGCGTATATAATACAAACCTGGTAGCAGAGCATCGCCATCCCGGTGAAGACGATCCCAGGTGGTGTCGTGATCCCCCTGGCCAAGTTTACCAAGATCAATGGTGTTGACAACAATGTTATAGCGGTTCTCTATGTCTATGAATACATCGGCGGAGTCTTCCAGGTGAAATCCTATGGTATAACTGCCATGTATGTCAATGGGGTCCAGCTTGACTTCTTCACATCCCCAAAAAACCAGCAATAAGAGTATCGTCAGGAAGTGATTGTGTGGGATAGGCTTGCTCGTTTTAATCATTCAGGGTTCTCGTCGGACGTTAATACCAGTAATAGAATCCAAAGGGAATGGATACTATACAGGGAACAGGTTTTCCCTCCCTGGTAGCTGGTTTCCATTTGGTTTTCCGGATGGCCTTTATGGCCTGATCTTCTGCGCCATATCCAAACCCTTTTGAAATATAGAATTGACCGGGCTGGCCCTTGCTGTCGATATAGAAGGTGATTTTAATACCACCCTCAACCCTGGTCATGCTAGAATACCCGGTGTATTCAACTTTCAGGGGCGCATCTTCCCACCCAACAACGGGTTCGGGTGCCACATCATACATCTCTTCATCATAGGCATAATCATAGAGGATGGACAATTCACTGAGGTCAAAATCATCCTCATAATAGGGAATCATGAGCTGCATGACATAGTTGGTGTCTACATTAATAGTACAATCGGGTGAACGGAAAGTAGCCTGCCGAACAGATTGCATGGCGATTTCATCCAGGATGGGATGGACAGATTGCGTAACCATGGCTGCCTCAAGCTGGCCCTCCATGTCAATCAAGGCTGAGATTCCAACCACACCCTCTTTCTTAACTTCACTCCAGTTTTTTACGGGTAGAATGTCCATGTCAATGATGCAGGCATCGAAGTATTTCATTTCATTTACGGCCAACTCCACATCAAACATGGATTCGACGGCATCGATTGAAAGTTTGTTGGCGGAGTAGTACAGAGGCCCTGTAACCACACAGCCTATAATCAGGGCCACTACTATGATGGCAAATTGAAGGGTCTTTTTCATGGATTATCTCCGTCTTCCCAGAATCCTTAATACTCTCAGGAAGAGGTTGATGATATCCATATAAAGCGCTGCGGCGCTGTCAACAGCATTATCCAGGGTTTTAGGGATTTGATTGGCTCTACCCCAATCATAACCGATATATCCACAGAAGATGGCTGCCACAACCCAGTCCAGCCAATTCGAATGCATGCCCAGCACAAATATCTGGAACATTTCCACAATGATAACAGCCAAAAGAGCACCGGTGAGAGCGCCACTGATCTTCTGGAAAAAACGCGGGTATGCGGTCCCCAGAATCATCATGATGATAGTTACTCCTCCAGTTATCTGGATAGCTTCCAGGACAATTTCTGTGCTGTACTGAGAGACCACCAGATTTACAACCAATCCAAAGGGCACCACCACAAAATTGTAGCCAATAAAACTCATTCCCGGATCATCAGATTTGGTAAACAGGCGTATACCAAACCAGCAGGAAGCAATGTATAACGCGAGAAACAGGTATATGTTTATACTTCTGAGAAACTCCGGATCAACGGCTTCCACCAGGATCCAGTTGACAAGAAAGCCCCATAACAAGACGGCGCCGATGGTCAAATTGTATTTTGCATCTGATATAATTTT
>JABIFX010000197.1 GCA_018650445.1 Fidelibacterota bacterium | reverse complement strand
TGCCATTCCCTCTGAGCTGGTTGAAAGTGAATTGTTTGGACATGAGAAAGGTGCCTTTACAGGCGCAGTTGGTCAGAAAAAAGGTAAAATTGAGATGGCCAATGGAGGTACCTTATTTCTGGATGAAATTGGCGATATGAGCCTATCGGCCCAGGCTAAGATTCTGCGTGTCCTGGAAGATGGAAAATTTGAACGGGTTGGCGGAACACAGACGCAAACAGTTGACATACGACTGCTGGCAGCTACCAATAAACCCCTGGAGGAGATGGTTTCAGCAGGCAGTTTTAGAGAGGATCTATTTTATCGTCTCAATGTAGTTCCTATCAATTTGCCACCCCTCCGTGAGAGAGAAGGTGATATTAAAACACTTCTCAATCACTTCTTGACCTTCTATGCCGCTGAATTGAGTCTCTTGCCCAAGCAGTTTACTCGGGATGCCATGAATATGCTGGTTGGCTATCCCTTCCCGGGAAACATCCGTGAATTGAGAAACCTCATCGAGCGTCTATATATATTGAGTCCTAATGAAGAGATTGATTTACCTGAGGTAAAGCCACATTTGAATCAGGTTGTCTCTGGAGAAGGAGATACTGCAATCTTTACTGAGACTCGTCCCTTTGCTGAGGCAAAAAGGATGTTCGAGGAACGCTTTTTGGAGTCACAACTCCGTCAGCATGCTGGCAATATTAGCCGCACTGCCAATAGCCTGGGGATGCAGCAGTCAAATCTTTCCAGGAAATTGAAAGAATTGGGGTTAGGTAAATCCTGACAGCCCCCAAGTAATAAAGAAAAGAGCCACAATATGAGCTATAGTAAAGCCCTTATCCTGGGGGTATTATTTATAATATCTACTTCAATTGCAGAAACAAAAAGGGCGGTGTCCACCCATAAAATTGACACCGTACCTGTTATCGATGGTCGTATTGATGAGGCCGTATGGGAGACTGTTCAATCCGCTATAGATTTCTATCGCTTTATGCCAGAGAGTGGTGGTCACGCTCCGCTAAAAACAGAAGTCAAATTTCTGTACGATGATATAGCCCTCTACGTTGCGGCAACCATGTATGACCCTGATCCTGCTGAAATTCCCAGACAATTAGGGAAACGTGACGATGACGATGTTCTGGCGGACTGGCTAGGTATCTGGCTAAACCCCTTTAATGATGGAGCCAATGAGCTTGGTTTTATGGTAACAGCTGCCGGTGTGCAGGTAGACCAAAAATTTAGTCCCGAAGGAAACGATGCAAGTTGGAATCCAGTATGGTCCAGCAACGTTTCATTTCATTCCGAAGGATGGTCGGTTGAGATGGCTATACCTTTTAGTCAAATTCGATTTCCTGCCAAAGATACCCAAACCTGGGGATTAAATGTGGGTCGTTATCGTGCCACTACGAGAGAGATCTATTCTTGGATAGACCTGGATAAAACCAGTGATAATTTTGCACAACAGGCAGGCATACTGCATGGTATTGCGAACATTGAGACGCCCCTCCGTCTTTCATTTACACCATATGCGTCGGCATCCATAGAACACTATCCATTCGATGAACCTGGCAAGAGTAACATATCCACCAGTTATCGTGGAGGTATGGATCTTAAATATGGAATCAATGAAAGTTTTACCCTGGATATGACCCTGATTCCCGATTTTGGTCAGGTCCAATCAGACAATGCCGTGCTAAATCTATCTCCTTTTGAGGTGCGATTTGACGAACATCGACCCTTTTTTACCGAAGGAACCCAATTGCTCCACAAAGCAGGTCTGTTTTACTCACGCCGGGTCGGATCAAGACCAGTGAGATATTGGCAAGTAGAGGACGAGGAAATGCTGATAGGCGGTGAGACAGTTACATCGAACCCGGATGAAACTCAACTTATCAATGCCACAAAGGTTACTGGCCAGACTGTGAATGGAATTGGAATTGGGTTTTTCAATGCTATCACCGCTCCAGTGCATGCCACCATTGGAGATTCCCTGGGAAATGAGCGTGAATATCTTACGAACCCCGCCAGCAATTATAATCTGATTGTGGTGAGTAAAAACCTGAAGAATGGTTCTGATTTCAGCATTATTAATACCAATGTTCAACGTTTTTCCGGTGACGATACATCAAGGGATTTCAGAGATGCCAATGTAATCGGATTTGAAACACGAATGGTCTCATCTGATTCGAAATGGGTTTTTGAAGCCAGTGGCGCCTTTAATAAGGTGACCTTTCGTGACAGCAGCTCCACGGGATACAAATATCATGTTGATGTTGCGGAAAGGCAGGGAATTTTTCAATATGGAACCGGGGTAGCGGTAGAAAGCAAAAGCTACGACCCCAATGATATGGGCTTTTTAAGACAACCCAATGAACTCTTTCAATTTGCCTGGGTGAGCTTTAGAACGATTGATCCAGTCTGGATAGTCAATAATGCAAGCTTGGTGATTAATGAACACTACTCGTGGCTATACCACCCACGCCTCTATTCTCAGGCAGAAATACAGGCAAATTACGATGTAACCTTTAAAAACTATATGTCAACGGGTGGTGGAACGACCTGGCGACCCAAGTATTCACGTGATCATTATGAACCCAGAGTTGAGGGTCGATATTTGCACAACCCAAAATTCGCGCATGCCCATCAGTGGTTTTCGACCAACAGAAACAAACCATTTTCAGCTAGCGTATGGCTTGGTAGATCTACAACCACCACCCGTGGCACCTGGTGGCATGGTGGCGGATTTAGTCCAAGCTGGCGCGTAAATAATCAATTCCAGATCAGCTACGATCTGGATATGGACATTTTAGAGAATGATTATGGCTTTGCTGAATTTGATGATCAGGACAATCCCGTATTCGGAAGGCGAAACCATTCAACCATAACCAATTCATTGAATTCACAATTTATTTTCAGCCGGAATCTGGAATCAGATCTAAGGATGCGTTATTACCGGTCTTCAGTAGAGTATTTGGATTTCTATGACCTCCAGGATGATGGAAACGTAGTGGCAAGAGATTACTCTGCTGATCTCAGTACGGTATTTAACGCCTTCACCATCGACGCGGTGATGACCTGGCGTTTCACCCCTGGTAGCGAGTTGAATATTATTCTCAAAAATGCAATTTATGTAGATGGTGATGACCCAGGTGTGAGTTTTTTCGATGACTTGCGGGATTTGGGCACTCAAGATCAGAGCAATAGTATCTCTGTGAAGCTGCTGTATTACGTCGACTCCTGGGCCTTGAGACATCGTCTGAAGTAATTAGCAATCAAACAATCGATATGAAGAGGGGTACTCACTTTATGAGTATCCCTTTTTTATCCGCCTTTGCGAGATTGCGAGCAGAAGACCCCGTGCATGCACCGGATTGATACCCATTTTCGACGGGCGGATAACCACGGCGAAGTCCCGACATTTTTTATCGGGACGAAGACGGGTTATGGAGCCCGAACTACGGGTTGGTCACTGAATTCATCGAAGTGTTACTCCTGGAGTGCTCCATATTTTCTCCACTGATTCTATCCTCCTCTACAAATCATCCCTGCTTAATACATAATATGGCACAAACCTTGCCTTAAGCATGGATTGAAAACAGGAGTGCCAAATGTATAAAATTATTAAAGCCGAGTTCATTGCCCCCAATGTGAAAAGTTTCATTCTTGAAGCACCTCATATTGCCAAAAAACGTCAAGCCGGTCAATTCGTTATGTTACGTGTTCATGATAAAGGTGAACGTATTCCAATCACAATTGCTGACTCAAATACAGAAGAAGGCTGGATTAACATCATTGTTCAAGGACTGGGAAAAACCAGTGCCCATCTAAATACGCTTGAAACGGGTGACCATCTCCAAGATCTGGTTGGTCCTCTAGGTTTGCCTACTCATATCGAAAATTGGGGTACCCTGGTATGTATGAGTGGTGGCGTCGGAACAGCCGAAGCCCTTCCCATTGCAGCTGCCGGAAAAGCAGCCGGGAATAGAGTGATTTCAATAATTGGTGCTCGTAATAAAGACCTTGTCATTGCTCAGGAGCAAATGGCTGAGGTTGTTGATGAGGTTCGTATTTCAACAGATGATGGCTCTTCTGGTCGCCATGGTTTGGTGACTGATGTATTACAGGATCTCATGGATGAAGGTATTAAGCCTGATATGATAGTCGCTATTGGACCACTCCCCATGATGGCTGCCGTATCTAATCAGACCAAAGAAATAGGCATTCCCACCATGGTCAGTTTGAATGCCATTATGGTCGATGGTACTGGTATGTGTGGGGCTTGCCGGGCAACAGTTGGTGGAAAAACTGTCTTTGTCTGTGTGGATGGACCAGAATTTGACGGTCATCAGGTTGATTTTAAGGAATTGGGCTCGCGTCAGAAAATGTACAAAAAGCAGGAAGAAGAATCGCATAAGTGCTTTCTGGAACGACAGATGAAAAAAATGAAGGCAGAACAAATGAATGAGGAGGTCCCAGCATGAAACGCGAACGTCCCCAATCATTTAATACCGTAGCTATGAAAGAGCGTCTGACGATTCCCCGTCAGGATATGCCAGAGCAGGATGCCACGCTGCGCAGTGCAAATTTTCTTGAAGTAAATCTGGGTCTTACCCCTGAACAGGCTGTGGTTGAAGCTCAACGCTGTATAGAATGCAAAAACCCAACCTGTATGGAAGGCTGTCCCGTTAACATCAAAATCCCTGATTTTATTCAGTTGATCTGCAATGAGGATTTTATCGGGGCTGCAAAAAAAATTAAAGAAGACAATTCTTTGCCTGCCATTTGTGGTCGTGTCTGTCCACAAGAGACCCAGTGTGAAGAAGTCTGTGTTATGGGTAAACGATTTGAGCCGGTTGCCATTGGTCGTCTCGAGCGATTTGTGGCTGATTATGCTATGCAACACGGGAATGGATCAGAAGAGATCTTCGGAAAACCAAAATCAACAGGACAAAAAGTCGCCATCGTTGGATCAGGTCCTGCTGGACTCGCGGTGGCAAGCGATCTTATAAAAGAGGGTCATGCAGTTACCGTATTTGAAGCTTTACACGAATTTGGTGGCGTCTTGGTTTATGGTATCCCCGAATTTCGTCTCCCTAAAGCCATTCTGCGCGAGGAAGTAGCTACTCTCGAAACTATGGGCGTAAAATTTGTAAAGAACTTCATTGTTGGTCGTACCATGACCATACAGGAACTCATGGCAGATGAAGGTTATGATGCTGTCTTCCTGGGTTTGGGGGCTGGCTTACCAAGATTTATGAATATCCCAGGTGAAAACCTGAATGGTGTCTATTCAGCCAACGAATTTCTTACCCGCTCAAACTTGATGCGTGGTTATGAATTCCCAGAATGGGACACTCCACTCTATCGCGCCAAGCACGCTATCATTGTGGGTGGCGGTAATACTGCCATGGATGCTGTGAGAACATCCAAACGCCTTGGTGCAGATGAAGCATCCATCGTTTATCGTCGTTCTGAAGAGGAGATGCCTGCCAGAAATGAAGAAATTCATCACGCCAAAGAAGAAGGCGTTAATTTTATGAACCTGGTCAATCCAATTGAATTTATCGGTGATGATCAGGGGAGTGTGGTAGCAGCAAAATGCCTGCGTATGGAATTGGGAGAGCCTGATGAATCTGGTCGTCGTCGTCCAGTACCTATGGAAGGTTCCGAATTTATTATGGATGTGGATATGGTTGTGATTGCTGTGGGAAATGGATCAAACCCCCTCATTTCGCAGACTACTCCTGAAATAGAAACCAATAAATGGGGCAACATAGTCGCCGATGAAGATGGCAGAACCTCAATGGATGGAGTCTTTGCAGGTGGTGATATAGTTAGCGGTGGCGCGACTGTCATTCTGGCCATGGGTGCAGGCCGAAAATCAGCTATTGCGATTAACGATTATTTGAAAGCCAAGGTGAGGAGTTCAGCATGAGCCTGAAGGATCAAGTCAAATCAATGGATATGAGTGGTATTGTTGAATTGTGTATTAGCCAGGAGCAACAAGCCATCGATCTCTATACTCTAGCCAGAGATCAAGCCAAGGATGAAAGTGCCCGTCAGAAATTTCAAGAGCTTGTAGATATGGAGACAGTTCACAAAATTTCATTGAGAAATTTTGAAATTGAAAAATACATTGAGCTACCACCAGCTAACTTGAAAGTTACAGACTATCTAATGGAGCCTGAGTTGAAGGATAATATGACTACTCAGGAAATCCTGATTCTGGCTGCCAAGCGAGAAGATAAAACAGCACGTATGTATCAGGATTTAGCTGATCATTTCCACTTTGACAAAAAGTTGAACACCTTTTTTCAGATGATGGCTGATGAAGAATTACGGCATAAGCATGATCTTGAAACCGAATACGAAAATGAGTTTCTGCAGGAAGGTTAAAGAACCCACCTTTTCGAGTATGGATCAAAAAGCACCTGACTTCAGTCAGGTGTACCAAAAAAAAAGATAAAAAGAGAAAACTGTTTCAACGGTTTTAGGTAGGCTTAATCCTACATCTGTTCGGGAGCG
>JABIFX010000173.1 GCA_018650445.1 Fidelibacterota bacterium | reverse complement strand
TTTTTGGTGGAGCAGTCGGACTCGCTTCACGTGCCTCAGAACGCCTTGGATTAATTTCTAAAAGAACCAGAATTGTCGTAACAGTTGTTTTTGGTGGTGGTGCAGCATTAACAGCACTTGCTATTGGAATTAACGAATATGACCTCTTAGACAAAGCAATGTCATTCATAGGATCACCAGACACAGAAGAAGCAACAAATAACTCAAGCGCAGAACGCTCTTTAGAAGAAGTTATCCCTACCGCAAGCGTCGCAGCAGCAGCCCATGCCGTCACTGGTAAACCAATAGCATTAGATACAGACACAGAAGAAGCAGCACGTGCTCGAGAAGCAGAACAAGCCGCTCAACAAGCTGCCGACCAAGCAGCCCAAGTTGCTCGAGAAGAAATCGCTCGTATCGCATCCGAAGAAGCAGAAAAAGCAGAAGAAGCTGAACGCAATGAATTAGAAATAAGCTCAGACTCATCTTGGATAGAAATATCTACAAGTTTCCATATTTGGAAAACTACAGAAACCGACCAAGTTGAATTTGGTATTAACTGTAAGCCTGGAAACAAAATTTCTGGTTACGCAAAAGCTCCAGAAGAAGAACCAAAAATCAAACTATCTGGAGTAGATAAAGATAATAATGAAACACCGGCAACATTTGGTGACAAAACAATAGAAAACCCTTACAAAAAATGTAAAGGTAATACTGGAAAAGCTTTTGTAATCACAAACTAAAGTTCATCCTCCACCAAACTCTCAGGACCTGTTGAATCAGTTGGTTCAAGCCATGGAAACAAATCAACACTAACATCTTTACCAGAAGTCTTAGATGCATCTGCACCTGCTTTTCTAGTGATCTTTAATGTACCACTCTGAACCATAATTTTATCACCTATTTCAAGAAAATTAATTCCATCCACTTGCTCTAACATATACCGATAAGACAAGGCGATCATCTGTTTCTTTTTAAAAGCGTCCTTGAATTTAGACTTCAACACCCCAAATAAAGTCTCACCCTTCACAACTTCATGAGGAGACGCCATACTCAAAGTATCTCGTGCAGGAATTGCATCTCTTACATCTTTAGCTAACTCACCCAAAGCAGTTTTTGTATCCTTAGCGTGTTCTACAGCATGCTCAGTTGAAGCACCTGTTTCTTTATCTATCCATTTTTCTGGTGATCCTGGCATGTGGTAGTTGTTTATTATTAAATCTAAACATCATACCATATTTACACAAAAATCACAAGCGCCACTTATCACCTCACCTCTCTGCGCAAAACAAAATCTACAATCGACTGCACCCAAGCTCGAGTCTCTGCTCTTACAGGCACATGTTCAGGCACATATTCCAGCTCAGGAACCTCTTCAGTAAAAAAATCTTCAGTCAAAAAATATAAGTTGGCATATTCATCTGGAGTCATATTCTCAAAGACATATTTCATTCGGAAAAATGCCGCTTTCAAAGGCGTCAATACAGGCCTATCAATAGGAAGCATATAACCCAAAATCTCCCCACACCTATCTGCCAACTCACCAGGACGCTCAGGCAGTTTATCGATACACAAAAATTCAAGAATCAGATTAGAATTATCTAAAACAGTCAAATGCCATTTATCACAAAGTAGCAAAGAATACGGTAAATTATTAGGATCCAAATGCCTCTCAACAGCCTCCATCGTACTTAAACTTTCAGATTGTCTTTGAATTTCACTCATAAAAGAAATTAGCCACGAATATATAACAAACATACACAAGCGTCAATGCACATCTTGACACAAATAAGCCTTTATATTACCTTTCATGCATTTTTCATTAAAATATGCTTGCTCCAAGCCACGAACCAATAGAATCAAACGAAGAAAAACTTCAAGAAGCCCTCGAGGGATTAACTGAGGAAGATTTCCGCCAGGCCTTTCCAATAATCTCTAGATACACCGAAGGCATCACAGATATTACTCAAGAGCTCCGTAGAGCATTGGAAATATTAAATACATTGTTAGGCGACGTTGACACACTCGACATAAATCCTTGTAATTTAAGCAACGATTTAACCGTAATAATCGGTATCATTCAGATTGCACTTGATGGTAGAAGCATAGAAAGTCTGATTACAACATTTGATGAAAGTGAGAAAAGTAAACTTGAAATGGCACAGCGTACACCTTGTAGACAAGGCTCATACTCTCAAATCCCCTTCAGTGCTACAGATTTTGATGTACCTGCAGACCCAGGTTATGAAACTGATGGAGAAGAAAATATACAGGCTACATTAGATCTTTTTGCTAAAAACACCCCAGCTCCAGCACCTGCAGCCGACGACGATGACCTACCCAGTGACGACGACGATGACCTACCCAGTGACGATTCTGAAGAAATAATACTTCCCCCTATGATACTCGAAAGAGAACCTGAACAAACCCCACCTCCTCCCGCTACAGAACCTGAACCAGCCCCACCAAAACGTAAATCAAATTCAACTAGAATTACAGTGGGCATCACCCTTGCTGCAGCAGCAGCAGCAGTAGCAATTGATGTAATAGGACCAACAATCATGCAAGCACCAGAAATACCAACTCCGCCATTAACAACCCTTACAGCAATTACCGCAGAACCAGCACAAGAAGACCCAGCACCAAGAAAAGCACCCCCAAGCACATCTCCGCAAACAATAGAACTCCCCCCAACAGAAGCACTTTCAAATAGCCTTGTAACAACAGAGGGCTGGACCACAATCGACTCAATGCCACAACGCGGTGAAAGCTTTCAAGGCTGGCAAAGTGCATTACTGATAGTTTGTAACAACAATGGCTTTAGAACAATTAAATGGGCCGCAAAAGGCTCAAATAAACCAAAAGCACCAAACACTTCAAGCGGCAAAACCGAATTCACCCGTGGCGACCAAGAAGGCATAACACTCAACGACACTCCAAGCGAACTATGTGCAAACGGAAACTCATTCATCCACGCACTAGGATTCACCGCAAACTAAAACATAAACCCCTCCGCAATGGAGAGGCTCATGTGATTTCCCCTTAACCCCTATAGGGTTTCGTTAATTTATTTAGCAGCAACCGCAGTCACTGGAAGCACATATGTAATATCGCCTTCATCAGCTTTATACATTCGCCCTGAAACACTATCTTCAATATTAATGATCGAACGAGCATAAAGAGTCATCATATCTGTGACTTCCCCATCCGTTACAAGCTCCTGTCTTTCTTCCTCTAATTTATTTAGAAGATAGCCCTTCGTCGCTTTATCGTTTAAAGACGCAAGCGAGATAA
>JABIFX010000072.1 GCA_018650445.1 Fidelibacterota bacterium | reverse complement strand
TTGGTAAGGGACGTTTAGCTGATCACCTCGGCTCAGGTAACACAGTAGATGTGATTACTGGTTATGACTTTTATCTGGGAACAGATGTGGCATTGACAGACGTAGTTCCAGTTGAAGTTATTGGAACGGGCTATACGCCTGCTGAAGATTTACTGGAGAACCATACCTACTACTGGGCTGTGAGTGCTCTCGATGATTCTGGTGGTGTTACCTTCTCTGATACGGCATCCTTCTGGACTAATGCAGATAACGAAGCACCAGCAGAGTTCAGTCTCTTGCTACCAACCGATGCTGAAGTCTTGACCGTTCTCTCTCCAACCTTCGTTTGGGAACCCAGTAGTGATCCTGATCTGTATGATGGTTTTGGCTATCATATCCTTCTTGGGAGTAGTCCTGAAGATATGGACACCCTCTGGTCAGGTGAGGATACCACTCTCACGCTTGACTGGGAACTTGCTGACAACACCACCTATTATTGGTCCGTCTTTGCTGAAGACTGGAATGGTCTCACAACATTTAACGTTGAGGGCTATCAGAGCTTCACAGTGAATCAAGGAAACGATGCTCCATCTATTGTTGAACTGGTTACGCCCGACTCTGTTATGGTCTTAACGCTTACTCCTGAGATGGTGTGGACCCCTGCTTTCGACATGGATCCTGGTGACATGGTTTCATACGAAATGCATTGGTGGGGAGAGGGTATTGAGTTCGATTCTGTCCTGACTGACACAAATGCAGCTTTTGTGACGAGTGAACTGGAAGATAATACCCAATACTTCTGGGAAGTGATCGCCATGGATCAAATCGATGGGATCTCACATTCAGAAACTGCAACATTCTGGACAGACCTTGTCGCGGAAGCTCCAGATGCATTCGCATTACTGTCACCTGAAGATGATGTGGCAGGATTATCTGATATGCCTTCATTTGAATGGGAATCATCAGATGATCCTGATCCTCTGGATTATGCGACCTACTCAATTCAGATAGCAACAGACTCAAATTTCGTGGATGTAGTTTTCGATGCTAATACAGATCTTAATGTTGCTCATGAGCTGACTGAGGCATTACCTCCTGATACAGAATACTGGTGGAGAGTGATTGCTACAGATACTGATTCACTCACGACTGAATCAGAGACATTCAAGTTTACAGTAGGCTATGTTGCAATTGCTGAAGCGATAGCATTGCCAACCGAGTACATACTTGATCAGAACTACCCCAATCCATTCAACCCGAGTACGACACTTAGATATGGATTGCCTGAAGATTCAGAAGTCTCCATGATCATCTATGACATCCGAGGAAATACAGTTAGGACAATTGATTCTGGAAGTCAGGTTGCTGGCTGGTATGAACACGTCTGGAATGGTATGAACGATGAAGGTCAACCTGTCTCAACAGGTCTATATCTAACTCGACTCAGAGCTGGATCGTACACAAAAACGATCAAGATGCTTTACCTCAAATAAGCAGTTCAGTTTAGCTAAAAAAACAAAGCCCTCGATGTCAAACTCGGGGGCTTTTCGTTAGTACGTTTATGTATCCAGTCTCGGATGTTTGTAAAAAGAATAATCAGAGGGTCTACCGGTATGTTACCGGTATGTTGTGGTTGTAAGTTCAATAGAAACAGTGGAGGGCAATTTATTAAGAGTCAATTATTCAGAACTGTCGAGACCCAAGCCCTACTCACACCAAGATACCGCGCAAGCTCTGCCCGAGTCCAATCTTGCTGCTCCAGGAGACGAATATAGTACTCAGCTCGGGACTCCTTTCTCTGCTTTTCGAGTCTACGTCTATCCGAAATTGTTAACCGATGGACATGGGGTTCGCAACGGTTTCTGGAATTTGGAGAAATCGGCATCAAAACAGTCAATTTTCCATCTTTGAGGGTAAACTGGTGTTCAGGTGTAAAGTACTGATTATTAAGAATATTACGCATCGAAATAGGGATAGGAATCGGGTTCTTATTTTTATCATCCCTCCGGAGCGAAAAAAAAAGGCCTTCCTTTCGGGAGGCCTTTTTCATTTTGCTGAGGCGTTGCACTTCGGCTGGCTCTAGCTCTAAAGAGCCGCTCAGTGCGACAGTTTGCTGCCCTGGCAAAGCCGTGGGTTCAAAG
>JABIFX010000195.1 GCA_018650445.1 Fidelibacterota bacterium | reverse complement strand
TCAGGTAGAACAATTCCTACACGGATTATCTCACTGTTCAATCCACTCGAGATAGGCATCGACGGCAGCTCCTAAGGCAGGGGCATGTCTCAATTCAGAATGAATAATCAAGTCATCCCTCAGACGGTTGGTTTTGGTCAAGTATTGAGACTTCACTTCTGCGGGCAGACTAGAGGAGTGAATCATGCGACCTAATTTTTCATTCACGGGGTCAAGCAGAAGAGGTGTAAATTTCTTAAACTCCCAGATATTACCCAAGCGTTGTCCGATAACAATTCGTTCAAACACGCCACCGATGTATTCATGTTCTACTTCCAGAGTTCTCTTGGCATCTCTAAGGAAGGTTTCAGGGGCTCCAAGAGCAAGGGTCTGTATGCGATGGAATAATAACTCAGACAAAGCCTGGGCAGTATTACCAACGATCTCGATGGCAGCTTCTTCACCAATCAGGGCTCGTTCGTAGATTTGCCAGGGAAAGATCTCAGCCTTATCCAATTCTTCTACCGTGGTTTCTGTGAGTCCAGCATAACGGGCTTGAATGCCTTTGGCAGACAGCAAGTTCTCATAGCTCTCTTCTTCGTTTGCCATCATCTCCCAGGTTTTAGCAATCCAGGATTTACAGGCGTCAAAAGGAACATTCTTGCCATTTAACAACATGGCATCTGCGATACCCGTCCCCACTCCAAAATAGTAGGCAGAATTAACACCGCGCATTCCACCGGCATCTCCCCATTGCTCTCCAAGACCACAATAATCAGCATCACTACCTATGATCTGGATTGGATTGAGGGTGGTATAACCTTCTTTTTTCAGGTTTTTCTCGAGTTTATTCAGAAATTTTGGCATGCGTGGACCATTAGCCATGGCCGAAATACCTCGCCCATTTTTGGTCTTTAAACCAGGCAGGCCAATACCCACAATAACATCCTGGGTCACATTGTCACCAAGAATAGTGCGAATGGCTTTGGTAAAACTCTCTAAAAGCGCAGTTTCCTGAGCAGCCTCAGATTTAGTTTGCACAACAGAACCGCTATTGTGTTCTTTTAGCTGACGAGACAGGACAATGGGCTTGAATTTAGGGTTATATGATTCAGACGTACTGTAAGCCACTTCAATAAATGGTTTTAATGCCACAAAGCGCATAGGGTTAATCAGGATATCAACTTTATGAACCAGGACTTTAGAAGCCCCTCCGTCAATTCCAATTAGAACAATTTCATCCATTTGCAACCTCGATTATAATTTGACGTCTGTAAATAGCTTCGCGACGCATTTCATCTTTAGCATTGTCATTCCGGTCAACGGTTGCACGATCAATGTTGTGATCTGTACCCCCACCATGTCTGATAACTTTATAAATTGGATCCCAAACGCGACCAATGCGATGATGTTCGCACATACGCGATACAAAATCATAATCCTCACCATAATTTCTGGCATAGGCTGATGTATTCATATCCAGGAAACCAATATCTCGGGCAGCTTCAATGTAGAATGAGCGTGGTGCGCCTGCCCCATTGATACGCAGTAAATTATTGCGACCATTTTCTTCAGTCCATTCATCATGAGTAACTACAGGAATGGAATCCATACGGCTGATTTCACCAGAATCTGAATCTTTCTCCCAGACTTCATAAGAACCGATAACCATGGCAATTGTGTCGTCCAATGCATAGACCTGAGTGACTTTTTCAACAGCATCATTGATGAGTTGATCATCAGAATCCAATTGAACGTAAAATTTTCCTTTTGCTCGTCTCAAGCCTGCATTCAAGCAAAGTCCGATATTATTAATATCCAGAACAATCAATTGAACTTCAGGTTTGGCAGAATCATATTTGCTTCCGCCAGGTAGATATTCCTGAACCGCAGGAATAGTAGGATCTGTCTCACCGCCATTCACAACCACTATGACTTCAATATCCTGTACCGTTTGTGCCAGGATTGAGTCGATAGCTGCACCAATAAATTCAGGACGATTGTTTACCGGGATAATTACGCTGGCAGTTAAATCGTATTTCTTATTAGCATAAGGGACTGTTGAATAATGAGCACCTGGTGCCAGATAAGCACCAATTCTTTTAAGATGATCAGTAACAATCTGTTCTAGTTCTAATTGCGATTCCTTGCCGGCTAGCAGGTAGTCAAATACGTTCTGCTCCCCAACAGCCTTGTTGATTCGATAGGGTGCGCCAGCATAGCGATTAGCAATATGTACTAATTCCCCAACTTCGCTGAGGCGTAACCTTAGTTCATACAAGAAATGCTGCTTGGTAGAATCAGCCAGTGGAAGTACTTCCTTCAGCTTCTCGAGATTGAGTACCCAGGCCTTACCATAATCAGCATTGTCGCGGACTCGACCGATATGGTGGTCCAATAAATGCTCATCACCGAGCTGTCCGTTATCATCAACTTCATAGTCAGCGTATATGAGCGACCAATCATCAGATGTTTCTGCTACCAGCTCATATAATTCAGCTGCGGATTGTTTGAATTCAATTTTTTCGCTGCGAGCATCTATAAGGAGAAGCATTTCCCCTTCAAAGCTGAGTAGTTTTTCACTGAATGACTTGGATGTTAATTCTGTTGAGTTAGCGATATCAATTCGAGAGTCGGGAAAGGTTTTTCCATAATCGACGAGCTCGTTGGTTTGCTCTCCACCAATCACTAATATATTCACGTAAAACTCCTTTTGCATTCCTGGACAGAAGGCATAATAAAAAGACCACCAAAGTCAGGTATTTCTACACCCTGATGCTGGCATGGAGTTAAGAAATATTTCAGCAAATTCAACCATTTTTTATAGGAGATAGACCGGATTAGTAAAATATATGAACAAACGGGTTAATTATTTTGGAAAAACAAATTAATTTACAGAATAGCTTGAGCGAATTAGTTGTTTCAACAGGTTTTAAATTAAGAAGTCACGCATATGAATAATGGAATCAGATAGATAAATGTGAATCTTAACTTCGTCTAATATTGACGCTCCACTCGAGCCGAAATCGCACAACATATTTCATAAGGTATTGTAGCTAGAATTTCAGCAATGTAATTGACCTGAACTTCTGAAATTTCTCCACCCATCACTTCAAACATTTCACCAGTTTGTGGCATATCCTGACCGAGGTCGATCATAATATGATCCATGGTGACTGTACCAACCACCGGATAGCTCTTTCCCTTGTATGAGACCATTCCCCTATTGGTCAAAGCCCTGGCGTAACCATCGCCATATCCAATACGCAGCGTACCGATGTTAGTATCAACGGTAGCTTGCCATTTTTCGGCATAGCTTACGGACTCACCCATTTGAATATGGGCCACACGAATGAGGGGTGCCTTTATGATCATGGCTGGCTGCAGATTAGCTTGATGCTCACCATCAGGAGTGGTGTCGTAGCCATATAGACCAATGCCAAGGCGCATTGCATCAAACGGGTTCTGTTGGTCATGTAATCCAGCAGAACTATTGGCTATATGAACCAAGCCCGGAAATCCCCCGGCACGTAATTTTTCAATCAATGAATTGAACTCACTGTTTTGCTGTGAGTAAACCACCTCTGAGATGGTATCAGAGGATGAGAAATGGCTATACACACCTTCTATCTGCAGATTTGAACCCTTTGCCGATATCAACTCCAAAGCTTCCTCAGAAGAGAGACCCAGCCGGTTCATCCCGGTGTTTACATTAAGATGAACTCTGATCCCATTGATCTGACTCTTTGACAATGCCAGCGCATCTTCCATTGAAGTCACAGTGAGAATGGCATTTTCTGGTACAGATGGGAGCTCTGATGGGAATACTCTGCTAAAAATTAAGATTGATATTTCCGGGAAAACAGCTGCCAGCTCCTGGCTTTCTTCGAGTGTGGCCACAGCAAAGGTTTGTACACCTAACTTGGTGTGGAGATGTCGGGTAATTTCCAGTGCACCATGTCCATAGGCATTGGCTTTTACGACAGGGATGACTTGTGCTGGATCTACTCTTTTTTGGAAATAGGTATAGTTTTGAGTTATGGCTGCAAGAGAAACTTGAAAGATGGCTTCCATGAGATCATTCTCCCAATCAAAAAAGGGCGTGAATTAACACGCCCTTTTCCTAATTGATGTATAGCAAAGAGTTTTAGTTGACGGAGTCTTTCAAACCTTTACCAGCTTTAAAACGAGGAACGTTCATTGCAGGAACATTGATCGGTTCACCTGTACGAGGGTTACGAGCAACTCTAGCTGCACGAGCTGATACATCGAAAGTTCCGAAGCCAACT
>JABIFX010000194.1 GCA_018650445.1 Fidelibacterota bacterium | reverse complement strand
GCTCATGCTAAAAGAGGATCTAAGAAAAGTTGGTATTGTTGTGAATATCAGGCAGTTAGAGTGGTCGGTTTATGTAGAAAATTTGCGAGATAGACAATTTGATGTGGTCTCCTTGCTATGGATTGGTGGTCTTGAGGCTGATCCATATCAGATCTGGCATTCTGATAATATTGGGGACCGTGGATCAAACTATATGGGCTTTCGTCATGCTGAAGCAGATTCGCTAATCGAGACGGCTCGGTTTGAGTTGGACAAGGAAAAAAGAAATGCCATGTATTTCCGTCTTCAGGAAATATTCCACGAAGAACAACCCTACACCTTTATGTTTTACCAGCGTGACCCAGGTGCCTATTTGAAAGAATTCCATGGTGTGAAATGGATCCCGATTCGTCCGGCATATAAGCTATATAGCTGGTGGCGCAACACTTCACTGGCAGGAGAGGCCTCATAATGTGGCGCTATTTTCTCAAACGAATCCTGCTGATATTCCCAACCCTGTTTGGGATATCTATCATCACCTTCATCATTATCAAACTTGCGCCTGGTGATCCCACAGCTTTTAAAATGGGGAATCAACAGACAGGCATGTCTTCAGATCAAAATCTGGCCAAACAGGTGATTGAACAAACCAGAGAAATTTATGGTCTGGATAAGCCCTTATTGCTCAATTTTGTCATATTTAATATTGAAGACAACTGGGTAGATATACAGGAGTATCTGCATGAGGGACAGCCACTTAGCGGAAGAGCCTATGATGATATTGTAGAGCCCCTTAAGCAGGCCGATGAAGTAGCCGTCCCATTTTTAGTAGGGCTGCTTGAATCAGATGATCTGACTGCCGATGAGACTACTGTTGTGCTGGAGATACTGACTATTAAGCAGAAGCTGAGCATCAGTGCTGAAATGAGTCTGGAAAAGCAACTGGAATACATTCAGAACTGGTGGTATGGTGGCACCGACTCTACAGGCGTGGTAAGGAGTGCGGCAAAGGACACCTATCAGTTCTCAGGTTTCCAGAAATTCAAAAAGATTTTTACTGAAGCCCAGTACCCGCGTTGGCTGGTCAATATGATGATGTTGGAGTTTGGGAATTCTATCAAGGATAATCGTCCAGTCTGGGATCATATTAAAGAAAGTGTGCCTGTCTCACTGATATTTACTTTTACATCATTTATCCTGGCCTATTTAATTGCCATACCGCTGGGCATCTACTCAGCGACGCATCAGTATTCAACTGGGGATAAGGTCAGCACGGTGATTTTGTTCATTTTGTATTCTCTCCCAAATTTCTGGGTAGCCACTATGGCTATTGTCTTTTTTGGAGGCGGTGATTTCTGGGATGTCTTTCCAGTAACTGGACTCCATAGCCTTGGGGCAGAGGATATGAGTACCTGGGATTACCTTGTGGATATGGGCCACCACGTCGCCTTGCCACTAATAATCTGGACCTATGGTTCATTCTCAGCGCTCTCTCGCTACATGCGAGGATCCATGCTGGAGGTGATTCGTCAGGACTACATCAGAACTGCCCGTGCCAAGGGTCTCAGCGAGCGTGTGGTGACTTACAAACATGCGTTGAGAAACTCATTGATTCCTATTATTACTATGTTGGCCAATCTATTACCCCTGGCTATTTCGGGCTCAATTATCATTGAATCCATCTTTTCAATTCCGGGAATGGGACAACTTAGTTTTAACGCCGTGCTATTCAGAGACTACCCCATTATTATGGCAGTAACAACCATTTCAGCCATGCTGACCCTGTCCGGGATATTACTTTCAGATCTACTATACGCTGTGGTTGACCCCCGTATTACTTTCGAGGAGAAACGCTAATGTCAGAGATGGCACCAGCTCGTACCTACAGTCAGATTGTGGGCTCTCAGTTTCGGAAGAACAAATTGGCCGTAATCTCTTTGCATATCATATACGTGTTATTATTTATATTTATCTTTGCTGATTTTCTGGCAAATGACAAACCTATTGTGATGAAGTATCAGGGGAGTACCTACTTCCCGGTTTTTAGAGAATATGGTGTGAAGTGGTTAGGGATGAATTGGCAGGACGCCTTTAAAAGTCAACAGTTCAAGATCCTCGAGGAAAAGTATGCAGAAGGGGATTGGGCCATATACCCTGTTATTCCGTATTCTTCAACTGAGTACAATCTAAAGGTAAAACTTCAACCACCCAGCCGAGCACATGTTTTTGGAACCGATGAATTGGGAAGGGATGTGTTGTCCCAGATGATTCATGGTGCCAGAGTAAGTTTACTGGTGGGATTTGTAGCTGTGGCGATCTACGTATTCATTGGTGTGATTCTGGGGGCGCTGGCAGGATTCTATGGCGGGGTGATTGACATTATCATCCAGAGAATGATTGAAATAATGATTACCTTTCCCCGAATGTTTCTTATCATTACGATTGTTGCAGTGATGGAGACACAGTCCATCGTTAACATCATGATCATTTTGGGATTGACTGGCTGGACGGGGGTTGCTCGCTTTACGCGTGGCGAATTTTTGAAAGTTAAGAATGAGGATTATGTGGTTGCGGCTAAAGCACTGGGTTACAGGGACTTTCGCACTATTTTCAGACACGTACTTCCCAACACGTTGACACCAGTTCTCGTGACGGCAACTTTTGGAGTTGCAGCTGCCATACTCATCGAATCTGGCTTAAGTTTTCTCGGTTTTGGTGCACCTCCAGAGCAGGCAACCTGGGGCTCATTACTGAGTAGTGCCCGAGATACACTGCCTACGGGCTGGTGGTTGACAACATTTCCAGGATTGGCAATTTTTATTACTGTAACTGTATACAATCTTGTAGGTGAAGGCTTGCGCGATGCGCTGGATCCTCGCCTGAAACAATAAAAAAACTCCACAGAAGGAGTGAAAAACTTAAATGAAGGACCGAAATAGTGGCTGGTAAGAAACTTAAAACTATTCTGGCAACAGATTGTGGTTCGACCACAACCAAAGCTATTCTGATTGAATTAACCGATCAGGGATATCGCTTAAAAACGAGAGGGGAAGCACCCACAACGGTTGAAGCCCCTTTTGAAGATGTGACAAAAGGTGTTCTCAATGCCATTATGGAAGTTGAAGAACTTTCTGGTCTGAAGATTCTTGATGGTGATCAGATTATACACCCGATGAAAGATGACAACACAGGTGTAGATGTGTATGTGTCTACCTCATCAGCGGGTGGTGGTCTTCAGATGATGGTTGCTGGTGTTGTGAAGGCAATGACAGGTGAGAGTGCCGAGCGTGCTGCCCTGGGTGCTGGTTCCATTGTGATGGATGTGCTGGCTTCCAATGATGGCCGCCTGCCTCACCAGAAAATTGAACGTATTCGTCAACTTCGTCCAGATATGATATTGTTGTCTGGTGGAATTGATGGGGGTACGGTATCCCACGTTGTAGAATTAGCTGAAATTCTGGCTGCTGCGAATCCCAAACCACGTCTTGGTCAGAATTACAAGCTACCTGTCATCTATGCCGGTAATAAAAAGGCACAGGACAATATTTCTGAAACTCTGGGCGAGATTACGGATCTGGACCTCATTGAAAATATCCGACCCGTTCTGGAAGTTGAAAATCTGGGACCAGCCCGAGATAAGATTCATGATCTCTTTATGGAGCATGTCATGGCTCAGGCACCGGGTTACAAGAAATTGATGTCCTGGACGGATGCGCCCATTATGCCTACTCCTGGAGCTGTTGGCTCCCTGATCGAAATGGTTGCTCGTAAGGAGAATATTTCGGTTGTTGGTGTTGATATTGGTGGGGCTACCACAGATATCTTTTCTGTCTTTCAAGGACAATTTAATCGTACAGTAAGTGCCAACCTAGGTATGAGCTATTCAGTTTGTAATGTATTAGCAGAAGCTACTCTAGAGAATGTTTTACGTTGGGTACCGATTGATATTGATGAGGGAACGCTTACAAACCGTATTGGTAATAAGATGATCCGACCTACTACGGTTCCCCAATCTCTTGAAGAATTAATCATTGAACAAGCCATTGCCCGTGAGGCACTGAGACTTTCCTTTATACAGCACAAATCCTTTGCTGTAAGCCTGAAAGGTGTTCAATCACAACGAACGATTTCTGATGCCTTTGATCAATCCGGTTCGGGTGAAACACTGGTTGATATGATGGAGTTGGATCTCCTGGTTGGTTCTGGTGGTGTGTTATCACACGCTCCCCGTAGGGAGCAGGCCATGCGTATGATGGTTGATGCCTTCGTTCCTGAGGGTATTACACAGCTGGCTGTGGATTCAATCTTTATGATGCCACAATTGGGCGTCATGGCAAATATCGAAAATGCTGAAATGGCTGAGGACGCTCGCAAGGCCGCTGTTGAAGTATTTGAAAAAGATTGTTTAATCCGTCTGGGTACCTGTATTGCTCCAATCGGTAAGCCAAAACCTGGAACGGTGATTCTGACCGCTGAATTCGAGCTCCCTGGTGAAGGTAAAAAGATTGTAGAATTGAAAACTGGTGAGATCATTGTTATTCCTGCACCATATCAAGCTATTAAAGCCAAGTTGACACCAGGCAAATCAATGTCCATCGGTAAGGACAAGGGTGAAGCACTTGAAACGGAAATCTTCGGTGGCACAGTTGGATTGATCCTTGATGGCCGAGGACGTCCCTTTGAACTCAGTACAGAAAAATCAAAACGAATTGAAAACTTGAATAAGTGGTCCAAGGCTACCAATGAATATCCGGACACTGAATTACTGGGAGGAGCATAGATCATGGCCCATTCGTATACTCCCGGACTAAAAGTCCTACACGAATCTAAAGTCAGAAAAGATAGAATTTTACCCTTAAAAGGGGATGTAATGGTTGAAGCCAAAGCTTCCGTCACCCCTGACGATATCGTCGCACGCACACACCTACCTGGTAATGTGCAGATGTTGAATGTAGGTAATCTATTGAACATTGATCCCACAGATGTTGAAGAAGTGATGACAAAAGCCATCGGTTCAAAATTTTTAAAAGGTGAAATGATTGCCGAAACCAAAGGTCTTTTTGGATTTTTTAAATCCAATGTTATGGCACCCATTGAATGCACACTGGAGTCCATATCCTCAATTACTGGTCAAGTTGTCCTGAGGGACGCGCCTATTCCTGTTGAGGTAGATGCCTACATCCGCGGAACGGTAGCTGAGGTTATTCCCGAAGAGGGTGTAGTCATCGAAACCGAAGCCGTATTTATCCAAGGAATTTTTGGAATTGGTGGTGAAAGCAGGGGCGAGCTGGCAGTGGTGGCTGAAGGTCGCGAGGAAGAGCTTACTGCAGATATGATCAAACCGGAACACGCTGGCAAGGTGTTAGTCGGTGGCTCATTTATCAGTCTGGCGGCTTATAAAAAAGCTCTCAGTATGAAAGTTGCTGGTGTCGTGGTTGGTGGTTTCAACTATGTTGATCTGGAAGAGATTCTGGGTTATACGCTAGGGGTTGCTATTACTGGCTCAGAGGATCTGGTAACATCACTGGTTCTTACTGAAGGCTACGGTGAAATTCGCATGGGATCGCGGACCTTTGATCTGCTTAAGCAGCATCATGGAAAATTTACCTCTATTAATGGCGCTACTCAGATTCGAGCAGGTGTTATTCGTCCTGAAATAGTCATTCCTTTGAATCCAGAAGACATCAAAGGTGATGTCCATGCAGTCCAGATCAATGAGGGTATTCAGCCTGGAAGTCTGGTTCGTGTAATTAGAGCACCCTATTTTGGTAGAATTGGAACCGTAGTTTCACTACCACCGGAATTGCAGAAGATGGAATCAGAGACAATGGTACGGGTAGCTGAGATCAAGATTGATGATAAGGTCATGGTTATTCCACGAGCAAACCTGGAGATGGTCGAAACTGATTAGTCTGAATTGGAATAATATTGCGTTGGGCAAGAGTGTGTCATACTTCGACAGGCTCAGCAAGACACACGTGGCTTGTCTCCCTGAGGCTCTCGAAGGGTCATTAAATAAGAATTCAGGTATTAAAGAATAGTGAGTAACACAATTAGTCAGGTTAAAATCAAAGAATCCTTAGTCGAAGGAGCCCTCTCGAAAGAAGACCTCGCTTTCATTGAGCGTATTGCTAAACGAATATACGATAGTGGGTTTATTACTGCCGCTGTCTTTACCTTGGAAATGGTTAAACCTTTAGCTTTGTTAGGCAGTCATACCATGATATTTTTTGGACCTGTTGTGAGTGCCTTTATCAATGCTGATGGGTATTATAAAGCTGCCGAGTTGTTTGAAGAACCGAGTAACGTTGAATTATTGATCTCAAGACTTGAACAACTGGAGCAAGAGCATAAAAACAAACAAACGGAGAAGCACAGTGAAAGATAAACAATTCTGGTCTGTTGCCGGCATCATCTTCGTACTATTCATGATTTACTGGTTTGCGGGACATCCATATTTTGTCTCTGAGCGCGGTGTCATGTTTTGGTCAATCCTTATTGTCGGAGGCGTGTTGATCTATTCGACCCGCATGGCAAAACGAGGTGAGAAGATATTCCTGCGTACTATTCCCGGTCTCAAAGCCGTGGAAGAAGCTGTTGGTCGTTCCACCGAAATGGGGAAACCGGTACTCTATGTTCCAGGGATTATGGATATGGATCAGGTGGAAACTGTTGCTGGTGTCGTAGTACTTGGTCATGTGGCAAAGATGACAGCTCGATATGAAACCAGCCTGAATGTTCCCGTATCACGTGCAATCGTTATGAAAGCGGCTCGTGAATCCTGTCGTGAATCCTACCTCATGGAAGGTCGTCCAGACCTGTTTCATGATGATATGGTCCACTATCTTACAGATGACCAATTTGCCTATGCTGCTGGAGTAAACGGAATTATGCTCCGTGAAGAACCTGCTGCCTGTTTGTATATGGGGAAATTTTACGCCGAATCATTGCTTCTGGCCGAAACTGGTAACTCCATTGGAGCTATTCAGATAGCTGGAACGGCTTCTCCTTCGCAAATTCCCTTCTTCGTGACCGCTTGTGATTACACGCTTATTGGTGAAGAATTTTTTGCTGCCAGTGCCTATCTGTCACAGGAACCAGAATTGATCGGTGGTGTTAAGGGTCAGGACTATCTCAAGATACTGGCCATTTCGGTGATGATCCTGGGAACATTCTTAAACTTTTTTCATGATCTGGGTTGGACCTCTTGGGACTTCCTGGCTTATCTGACAGTCCAGTAGGAGATAGATCATGTTTTTTAAACGACAATTACCAATAGCCATAGCAGCGACCATCGGGTTCTTGACTCTGTTTGGCTGGTTCGTAGATGAACCCACTATCAAATCATTTGTAGATGATGATGCAACCCAGTGGTTTGATATTCTGGCAAGTTTTGCCATGTTCCTGGGAGCTTTGAATTTGTTGAAGATGCAGGCCATGAAGGTGATGAAGAAGCAAAAAGGCTGGCAATATGCAGCGCTGGCCATTGCTGGATTCGCCTTTTCATTCACTGCAGGCTTTATCCTCTTAGGTTCATATAACGTAGAGATCACTGAGTTTGATGATCCCGCTAAGGTGGCAACTGTTTTAGCCAGCGAGATCAATCTTGATGAAAAGAGTACTGAAAATGTCCTTGTCGCCGTGCCTGAAGGTGACCCCTATATCATTGAAACACCCTATTTCACAAAAAACGGTG
>JABIFX010000193.1 GCA_018650445.1 Fidelibacterota bacterium | reverse complement strand
CTCAGTTGAGCCAATATTGATTGCATCCATTTGAGTCACTTATTGCACATATAGTGCACACGCCAATACTACCACACCTGTAACCTGCTGATTATCAGCCTGCTACAGAGACTGACAAGGGGACTGAAAATCCCCGTGTCATCATAACAAATCCTTAGGTTAGGATAGAGTACTGAGATTAGGATTCCACAATACGGATTCTACCTTATCCACCTCTTGATTTGCCCATTTGATCCAGGATTTCATATCTTCTCCAGAATTCTCTAATGTATGACTTTGAACAGCAGCTATGTAGTCCCGGACATGAACGCATTTTTGCCAGTCGGCGGCATTATCGAACAATTCTTTCACCATTTGCTGTTCCTGCTCACGCTTATTCCGAATTTCTCGCTCTTGCATTCTTCTTGCTTCATCTTCCCTCCTCTCAAGCTCTCGCTCTATTCTCCAATTCTTTTCATACTCAGATGCTTTGATCAACATAAGGATGAAACTATTCAGCTTCTCTTCTAATCGTTTTGTCTTGGTGTCTTTGACAGCTTTATCTCCATGGTAGAAATTGGTGATTTGTAAAGTAAACTTACCCGTGGGGATATAATCATACATGTTACCGTAAGAGTAAAGTCTATCCTCATCGTCCAAATTGTTTGCCGGGATTTCTTTCGATGATTCCTGAATCCTGAAATTGAATTCCTCTCCGTCAACACTCACCACTGTAACACTATCGTACTCACCAGTTATACGAGTTTCGTATCCTCTCTTGGAAAGCGCCTTGATCAAAGCATCCATAATGAGGAGGGCTCGATGTATGCTATTTTTGCTTACAGATATATTCAGAGCTCCCCTACCAGGATAACAGCGTTTATAGCGATCAGTGTTTGGATTACTTAATTTTGCTTTTGATGCTTGAACCAATGGATGGGAATTTCTGAGTGTGGATTTAACGATGACTTTATTCTCTGCCTTTGTCTCATATTCCCGGTGCTTCTTGATAAACTCACTTTCAGGTTCGAAGTAGGGTTCCACTGACTTCCTGATAGTGTAGCTCTCAAGACCACCTGCATTATGTAATGGTAATGCTTTAGTCCTGGTTCTCTTGCCATTTACCTTCTTAGCCCAGTAGCCCAACCCCGGTTTTGGAATGTTCAGTTTCTTACAGATCTTTGCGATGGCAACGTCTGAGATTCCGAAATCTTTTGCGATCTGAACTACTGGTTTGGACCATACTAGATTGTATAGCTCCTGCCGGCTGATCGTGATTTCTTCGGCCATATTGTACCCCTCAATTTATAGTATTAATCCAATGATTCAGAAGATAGGATGTATACTTTCAGGTGCAAGTCGCGACACATATACGCCACACCAACGCTGTAAGTTACTGTTATTTATAGATGTTCATTGGGCTCATAACCCAAAGGTCGTAGGTTCGAATCCTACTCCCGCTACAATAATAAAGCCCCCTTCATGGGGGCTTTGTTGTTGTATGGAGATTGGAATCGTTCCTAATGGTTCGATTACAACGACATAAACCAGTGGTTTATGGAGGAGGAACATGGAGGGAACGAACCCCGCCAGAGGCGGTGGGAAGTGACTGAACATGAATCCTACTCCCGCTACATGCCAGCGAGAATTTCTATTCCCATATAGGGAAATCGTCTCAAATACGTACCGAATTCAAATTGGGTGGCAATTGAGTCTCAAAAAGGCTGGCGTTTGAAATGTACTAGCAAATAATTATATTGGCACACTTTCCTAATTAAAGGGGGATATTTGTGCGACATTTTGCTATCAAGGCAAATCTGCTGATTGTTTATGTGCTACTCATATTTATTGCAATTCCCACTAGCATTGCTGAAAACTCTCGCCCAAAGGTAGGTCTGGTCCTCTCTGGTGGTGGTGCCCGAGGATTTGCACATGTAGGTACGCTACACATGATCGATTCACTCAATATCCCCATAGATTGTATTGTTGGGACAAGTATGGGGGGTATTGCAAGCGCTCTTTATGCAATTGGGTATGATGCGATTGAGATTGAAAAGATTGTAAAGTCAGTTGAGTGGGATGAAATGTTTACTGACAATCCCCCCAGAGAGATGCTTCCCTATATTGAAAAATTTGATGATGATTTGTACCAATTTGCTTTTGGTATGGAAAACCACGTCCCATCACCCCCCAGCGGGCTCATTCGGGGTCAACGCATTTCCCTCTTATTTTCCAGGTTAGCATTTGCATTCGAGCATATTGCCGATTTTGACTCTCTCCCTATTCCCTATAGATGTGTGACGGTAGATCTCATTTCAGGCCAGGAAGTGGTCCTGGGAAAAGGCTCATTGGCGAAAGCGATGAGGTCGACAATGTCTATCCCCAGCCTGTTCTTTCCTGTGGAATATGGTGATTCTTTACTGATCGACGGTGGCTTGTTGAACAACTTGCCCATTGATGTTGCTAAGGAGATGGGATGTGATATTGTTATTGCCGTGAACGTTGGTCGACCAAAAAAGACCAAAGAGGAATTGGGAAACTTACTGGCCATCCTTGAGCAATCAATTACGATCCCTGAGTATTTAAAAGAGGATAAAAATAAAAAACTAGCTGATATACTAATAAATCCGAATCTCACAGATATGAGTCCTGCTGTGTTCACCGATAAAAATATAAATGACATTATTGATGAGGGTTACCGCTCTGCCAGACGTCGATTGCCCGATTTTTTGGAATTAATCAATACGCATAAGCTTACAGCTACCCGCTCGATATTTGAGGCCAAGGAATCTCCATCCAGAGTTCATAGTGTCAACATAGCTGGAAACACGACCCTCCCTTTTCAATATGTTTTCAACACGCTTGGCATTATGCCAGGCGATAGCATCACTTACACGCAGCTATTAGATCAAGTCAGAAATTTACGGGGGAGCGGTCATTTTAAAGATATCAATTATCAACTTGAGTTGGACGAGAATGGTGACCTCCATCTGGAGTTCCGCGTCAAAGAATTGAAAATGCCCCTCATTTTCGGAATTGATATCAAGGGAAATAAATCACTCTCATTCGGAAACATTTACAATTTGCTTAATATCCGACCTGGTGATCGACTGAACATTGACGATCTCGAGGCAAAATTGACTGAATTATATAGTCTAGGATACTTTGAATTAGTCAACTATGAAATAGAACCTGTCACAGCGGATGCAGTTAATCTGCTCATTCAATTAACCGAAAAACCCAATAAGAGACTCAGGCTTGGATTTCATTACAATGAATTTCACCACTTCGTAGGGCATTTAAGCTATATCAATGCGAATACACTGATCTCGGGATTACGTCTCCAGACCACTCTCGATTTTTCTGGTCTGACACACTTTACAAGTAAAGCGCTTTATCCTCACGGTTCAGGCGGAGTATTTATTTATCCCTTCCTCCAAGCTGAATATGCCAGGGAACCCATACCCATCCATAGTTATGATAGAACGATAGCACTCTACGACGATCAGTTCTACAAACTAAAATTAGGGCTAGGACTCTGGCCAAGTAAATCGGTACAGCTAGAGGCTGGATTTGAAAGGAAAGTCATTAATATTTATCCTAGAATAGGAATGTTTGGGATGCCGTCATGGGAAGATGATCTCGGCATATTTTCAATATCTTACAGTATAGATAAGTTGGATGAATCCCTACTATCCTCAACTGGTTGGAAAATGAATTTCGAATATGAATTGAGTTCAAAAAATCTAAACTCTGATCTCGTTTATGATCGCTATCAATTTCAACTCAACACTTACAAACAGTATAACGATGTGGTGAATCTTAGTTTTCAGGCATACTTTGCAGAAGCTGCAGGCGTGGATTCAACCAATTATCTTTGGTTTTATATCGGAGGACCTGATACATTTGTTGGAGTTGATTACTCTAGATTGGGCTGGCATCGAATGAGCTATTTACGATTTGATTATCGTTATTTGATCGATAAGAATTTGTATTTTACGAGCACCTATTGTATTAGCCCAAACTTCAAGTGGCGAGATGGTGAGAATTTTCTCCCCATCGAAGACAATGCCGTGCATGGAGCGGGTATAGGCTTTCTATATAATTCTGGGCTGGGTCCCATTAAATTGATCTACAGCAGGGGTGGGAATGAACTGGATAGAAATGATTATTTTCAGAATGAGTCGATCTATTTTACTGCTGGAATGAACTTTTAGCTGTACCTGATTACACTCAAAAACTAATTCTGTCTAAGCGATTCCTTCTCTCCGCGGGGCAGAGTGCTGAATACCCTCTAACACAAACATCCACTCCTGCAGAGCGATGCTGCTCTACATTATAGAAGAGCGCTTCTGATATTCAGCAATGCTTTAATTAATTGACTCGAATTAGATTTGCCTCCAGCCAACTGTTACTGGATACACGCTTATTCCGCTGGCCAACTGGCAGCCATCTGATGCCCCTTATGCGCATAGTCAATTGCCTCTCCAAGAATTCGAGCCGCCTCTTGGGGAGCATGGAATCCCATAGAATTCTCCGCTGCGATAAAGTCCAAACGCCATTGAGCTTTTCGTTGAAGATCCAGACTTGACTGTAGATCTGATTCACTGGCACCCCGAGATTTTGCTTCAGCAATAGCATCAAGTTGTCCCATGAGTGCAGCACCCGCCCTCTGGAGCAACTCAAAATTCCGCTCCTGAATATTGTCAACTCGTTCAAGCAGTTCCTCTTCTGAGAATCGATGACAGGTCTGACAGGCCCGATTCACATTAAGAAGGGGGCTGCGAACCCAGTGATCAGAGATTTTACTGGCACCATCACGCATATAAGGCATATGGCAATCGGCACACGCAACGCCACTTCGGGCATGTAATCCCTGACTCCAAAGCTCAAATTCAGGGTGCTGGGCTTTCAGTATCTTGGCCCCTGATTCAGCATGCGTGTAGTCATAAAATTTATCTCCATTGGGAAAGATCGTATTATCCCAAAAACGCTCAACCTGCTCAACCTTTAAACCCTCACCCCAGGGAAAAGTAAGCGTCATGTTGCTACCACAATAATATTCAACATGACATTGTCCACAGACATAGGAGCGGAGTTCGCCACGGCTAGCATCCTGGTTTGGATCGTATGGTTTATTCTTTGACCCGTCACGCCATCTCTCGATGGATTTGAGGTGTGGAACCGGAACATCAGATTCAGCGAGTGCCTGAATACCCTGGATAAAGCCTGGTCGTGTGACCCTAATCTCCATGGTTTCTGGTGAATGGCAATCCACACATGAAACAGGATGATCGTGACCACTCGCTTCCAGTAGCTTGTAAAGTTCCTGATAGGAATACTTATTTGTTCCCTCAAAACCCTTGATGGGATCTCCGTCTCCCAACTCACGATATAATGGCATCAGAGACGCATGACAGTGAAGACAGGACCCAGATTGTGGTTTGGTTTGTCTCTCTGTCTCCATTTGATCTTGGAGCATATAGGCGTGACCCCTCCGGTCGCGGTAATCAATGGAAAAGGCATAGCCCTTAAACATGCGTTTTAACCAGGGATCTCTTTCAATCTTCTGCTCTGGTAGGGCTTCACTACCACCATGACCGCCAAAGCGGGTTCTGGTGGATAAAGCAGTTTTCATATATCCATCATACTGCCGGGGCCAGTTTGCCTTCCATGTCACTGGGTTCGTGTCATCCTCACCAACTTCAACAACGCGTGCATAACTTTGACGTGCCTCGGTTTTACGTTCCACCATGTTGACCAACAGAGAAGTGAGTGTTGCAGTCGTTACAATGATAACGGCAATCAGAATACCTAGTGCCGGTTTGGATTTAGCAAGCCTATTCATTTTTCTATTCCTCCGTATTCCTGTGTAAGTAAGGGGCCGCCAAGCCCAACCTTCTCGCCATGACCAACTGTTGAATGGCAATGCACGCATTGGATATCTTCATCATTGTGGTCTTGATCTACAACGATTTCAGCTACCATCTCAGCATGACATTGGACGCAGTTCTTCTGCAAGATCTGACTATTCTTGGGCGTAATTATTATCGGTTCCTGAAAATTTTGAAGTGTAAAGGCCTTTGAATGATTGTATCCATTTTCAGCTTTGGCAATATACTTCCCGATGAAGTCATGAGGTAAATGACAGTCAACGCAGGTAGCTGCAGTATGATGGCTCGCCTTTTGCCAAGAATCAAACTGCGCCCGCATGATGTGGCAATTCATACATGCTTCGGGATTTTTACTAAAGTAGGATAGACCTTCCCCGTAATTGAAAGTGTAGGCACCGATGCCTACGAAAAGCGAAAATAGTATGATTAATAAGTATATGTATTTGGACAAATTAGCACCTGTTTTATGGTCTGTTAAGACAGCAATTGTACGCTGTCAATTTAAGTAGAAATCACACAATGAGCTAGAACGGAAATGGCTAGATAAGGTATTAAAAACCGTAGTATCACCAATTTACCAGCATACTCTCCCATCTTATCTCAACGAGGATGTCTCATTCCTAAAACACTATCCTGCAGTCTCATAAACGTCCCAATTTATAGACCGGGGGGCTGGAGACACAAATCAGGTAGAAAATGGGTGATATTTTTTTTATAAATTGTTGTTTACTTTCAGCTTTTGTTGTTCATATTCCCTGCGACGGTCAGGAATGTCCATCGGGACGGAAATGCTTTTTGCAGATGTATGTAAAAAAGCCTGGCTAAAAAAAGCTGCTAAAAAGCAGTAAGTTTAAGAAAGAGGTACAAATGACTGATCAACTAGTCAACGGCGTAGTCAAATGGTTTAACGATTCAAAAGGCTACGGTTTTATCCAGCAGGAAGATGGTCCAGACGTGTTTGTGCATTATCGCGCAATCAACGGTTCAGGACACGTATCATTGAAAGAAGGACAAAACGTTACTTTGAATGTTACACAGGGCGAAAAAGGTCCACAGGCAGAGAACGTTACTGCTGTATAATTCTTTAAATTAAAGAAT
>JABIFX010000189.1 GCA_018650445.1 Fidelibacterota bacterium | reverse complement strand
TATTGGAACCGGGTCCAAACCAACCCCCTTCAATATTTGAATTATAAATTGAGACACTATCAATACTGTTTTCTGTCCAATAATTTATTGTTTGTCCACTATTATTATAAATAATAGAGTTAGTGATTAGTGCGCCAGCATCGTTGCGAACAATCACTCCAATATCCCAACAGTTTGTGATAGTTCCATTCATGAAAATCGCATTAGCAGATCCGGTATGCCCTATCACAAAAAGACCAAATCGACCTGAATCAATCAGAACATTTTCAAATGTTGCTCGAGAATTACCAGATATTGTAACACTTTCCTCTTGCGTATTCAATATTTTCATATTCTCAATTATTACATTTGAGTTGTTACCAATACCAAGTGCACGGTGGGCATTTTTGATTGTAAAACCTGATACAAAACTCTTAGAATTAATTAAATTTAAATACCCACCCTCTTGAAGGATGGTACTGTTTGGTCCATCTGTACTGATAAGAGATGTCGATTTATCCGTAATGTTAATGTATTCAGGATAGTTTCCTGGTTGTACATACACAGTATCTTTATCATACGCAGCATTAATTGCCTCTTGAATTGAGGAATAGTCATTAGGAACATATATTGCCATCGGTATTCGAGCCTCACCAAGGATGTTTTCATATGCACCCATATCTGGGTTGGATCCAGCAGGGTTGGGGCGGGGGTTGCCTTCGATATCTGTAGTGGGAACAATCGATGTGTCTAGGCCTGCTCCGAGGCAAGGTGAGTACTGATTAAGTGTATAATCATCATCTGTAAAAACAACATTCGAAACAATATTTGAGGCTCCAGGCCATATCCCGTTAAGGCCTTCATCCCAACCGCTGAAAGATCCTATACAGGAATTAACAACAGTATGGGGTGCCAGGTTTCTTACGTAAAAATCTGTAGAGTTGATATTGTTAGTTATAATTGAGTTATATACCTCTAGACTGGAAAGTATGTTTTGGACGAATAATCCTGAGGCATATCGGCCCGGTGAAACATAATTCTGTGTTATAGTTGAGTTAATTAATTTAACATTTCTCGAGTTTTCTATACCAATACCACCTCCATCAGTCCCAGCTTGATTTTCGGTAATCAAAACATTTATGAATTCAGCCTTCTCGCATAAATCTGGATAAATACCTCCACCATCCTGGCCACTCTCATTATGTAAAACGAAACTATTTCTTAATATGAACTCTGAGTAATTAGCGTAAATACCACCTCCACGAAATGCAGCAGTATTGCCTGTAATTTCTAAGTTATTCATCTGCCCATCGAAATTATTTAGAGACAGTCCACCTCCCTGTTCGATACTGATATTGTCCTCTACCCTTAGAAAACTCAATTGTGGTGAAGCGGTTTCGCAATGTATGCCACCACCAAAATTGGCTCTCCCGTTCCTTAGTGTCAATCCAGTTAGAACTGCATCAGCGGTTTCTCCACTATCAAAAATGACAACACTTCCACCTTGATTACCATCAATGATGGTCTGTGAAATATATGAAGTATCCTGAGATGTGAGGAATAGAGACCCAACGACAATATTTTTACCGTTGAAGTTGATATTCTCAACATATGTCCCTGGCTGAACTAAGACCGTATCTCCATCAACAGCAGCATTAATACCAGCTTGAATTGTGGCAAATCTATCTGGCACAGCCAAAGGTATTCTACCACGTGAATGTTCATACGCACCCATATCTGGACTAGATCCTGCGGGTTGGGGTCTATTTTGTCCATCTAAATCCAATGTAGGAACACCAGTTGTATCGAACCCATTTCCCAGACAACTACTCTGACCTGATAAGCGGAAATCATTAGCATCAGAATCTTCGAAAAGAGGATCTACATTAATATTTCCAATGCCTGGCCATAGAGTAACTAATCCATCTGGATCATCAGCAGCTCCAATAGAAAGTCCAACACAGGAATGGGTAACATTCATTTGGGCGGGGGGGGAAACAGCAAGCTGAGTAGGGTTACCCCCTTCTCTCTCATTTCCGTAAATAATTGAGTTGATGATGTCAAATGTTCCTGTATTAAAAGCAACACCTGCACCGTATCTGCCAGCTGGCTGTGTATTTTTGGTTATTGTTGAGCTGATTAGTGAAACATTTGAATTATATGCAGCTAACCCACCACCATCCTCACCGCATGAATTATTATACAGCAAGCAATTTCGAAATAGAGCATCACTATTTTCTATCCAAAGTCCACCACCTGATATTCCTGGAGTAGAGGAGTTGCTTGAAAAAATGACATTATAAAATATTACATCAGAATTAGAATTTACATGGACTCCGCCACCACGATAGTCTGATAAATTATCTTTTATGTGTACATCCTTAATTGTTCCATGGTAATCATTTAGATACATCCCCCTATTTCCGCAATTCTGAATTATCAAATCTTCGAATCTTGTGGATCCGCCGGGACCGGCATTAATTCCTAAACCTGTAGATGTTATCGTAAAGCCAATCAAGGCCGCAGTTGAGTCAGTTGCACCAGTAATTACCGCATCCCCAGAACTACTTTGAATTATTGTAGTTTCAGCACCAGCGCTTGAACTAAGGATTATATTTTTGCCATTGAAGTTAATGTTTTCTTGATAGGTGCCCGCTTGAACAAGTACCTCGTCGCCGTCAACCGCAGCATCAATACCGGCCTGAATAGTCGTTTGATCAGCAGGCACATTGATAGTAGTAGCTGATAATGAAATTGCGATTGAAAGAAGTACAATAGCAGAACGAATCATAATAGTCCCCATTTTGATTTTTAACTAAGTCGTGAAAGATAACTAAATGACGTCATATATCCTTGTTATTAGTCACATTCGACGGGAATTCGGAAGGGGAGCGACACTCCGGTGGGACACGTTGAGACAGGGGAGACCCAAAACTGGATACAGCAACTTACTCTTAATCAATTTCCTCACGTTGTTTCTATTGAACTTACACCTGCAACATACCGGTAACATACC